>NZ_JAKRFW010000037.1:0-55542 GCF_022347905.1 Pseudoalteromonas sp. Of11M-6
CTCAACTTTTGCCTAGATTACTAGGCGGCAAGTCGAGCGTCGCGACCAAAACACACTCAGGAGAACAAAAATCAAACAGCAAAGATCAACAGGCCCTAGTCGATAAAGTATTGAAGAGACTTAGCAGTTTATCTTAGGGCCTAGTTATTTCTTAACAAACTTCGTTAAAATAACGATGTTTTGACCTTCTACACGACCTTCAATATGCTCTGGGTTTGAAGGCGAGAGGCGAATGTTACGTACCGCAGTGCCGCGTTTTGCAACTAGGCTACTACCTTTAACATCCAAGTCTTTAATCAAAGTCACTGTGTCACCAGCGTTCAGTTTCACCCCGTTACTGTCTAGGTGAACAAGGTCGTCATCCTCTGCAAGTGCTTGATCTGCCCATGCTCGAGTCTCATCTTCTAGATACAGCATGTCTAATGCATCTTGAGCCCAACCATTATCTGGCGCGAGGCGTTTAAGCATACGGTAGGCAACAACCTGAACGGCAGGAACTTGGCTCCACATACTATCGTTTAAACAGTGCCAATGGTTGGCTTCTAAATCCTGTTGATCTTCAACCTGTGGTTTGCACTGGCTACAAAGATAAACACATTTGTCAGAATGCGCCTCGGCGACTGGTGGTACTTCGTATACTTCGAGACCATCCGTTGAGGTACATAGCTCACATTGATTGTTACTGCGCTCAGCAAGCGCGGCAGCGATAGTCATAATGATTTCCCAAGCTGTAAAAGCGCCATTATACCAAATGCGTCAATTGATGCTCAATTTATGGGAAGAATTTATGCGTATAACTTGATCTATATCCAGAGCAGTGGTTATCTGCCACCTTTTGCGTGTATAGGCAGTTGTGAAATATACTGCTGTTCTATTTTTTCAATTTCACCAGAGTGTTTAAGTTGTGTGATAGCTTGATTTATCCGCTTAAGTAATCCTTGATGCTTAGCTAACAGGCGTAGCTGCAACATCCCTTCTGAATGTAGCTGGTTGAAGCTAAAAGTAATACCAAGTTGTTCTGACCAATATAATGCGGGTAAATCACCAATGATAATATACTCAATCCGCCGTAAGTTTAAGGCCTGAAGTAGTTCCTTTTCGGATGCGAAATCAACTCGCTCGAATAATTGGTCATCATGGTAGTAGTAGCCTCTCACTGTGCCAACTTCGATACCCGCTAGGGTTAGTACTGGAGGTTGAGACTGACGGGTAACAACGTACTCTTTAATAGGTAGAATGGGGTCTGAATAGATAAATCTATCATCTTGCTTTTGCTGTTCGTTCAACCAATCTGGGCTGATAATATCAAAATCAATTTGCTGCTTTTCTAAATAAAAGTTAGTACGTTTAGCTGGGAGAAGTAAGTTATCGCCTTTGATATTTGCCTTTACCAAAATGGCTTCCACCATTTCGGGTAGGATCCCGGGCGCATCTTCACTGTGAGTAAAATAAGGGTAAAAGCTTCCCGAGCCACTTAAACTGTATTTTAAGTAGGGGACTTGTTCTGCCTTAGTCAAACCGGCAAAGGCGAATAACCAGACGATCAAAACTTGCTTCATGCACTCATCTTAGCTTAACTTTTCTTAGACAGGCAAGCCGCTGGCGTTCTGTGAATTAAAAGCCTACTCTTTATAAGGACTTAGTTTAATAAGTTGGTAACTTTTGGTTATAAGTGTTGTAAAATAGCGAAACTTTTTTATTGCTCGGGGCGTTACCATATTATACGCTCCATGATACGTGGTTTCCTTTTACCTAATAAAGGATACGAATGTTAATGAGTGGTCCGGTGACTGAAGTACGTAAATCAGCAGTGCAGTATATTGCACGACAGGCCATTTTGCGGCCAGATCAAGAAGTCTTTGCCTATGAGTTGCTTTACAGAGACTCAGATAACAATGCTTTCCCTGTAGGGGTGAGCGATGGGCAAGCGACTGGGCGAATGTTTTTTAACTCCTTAATGTTTATCGGCGTAGACCGTTTGGCCGCGGGACAGCTTGCCTTTATAAACCTATCCGACGAATCCTTGCTGCAGGAATTACCTAGCTTATTAGCGCCACAGAAAATTGTGGTGGAAATCGTTGAGCGCTCTAAAAATATTCCTTCACTGGTGAATACGGTGACTAAGTTAACAGAGAAAGGCTACCGCTTTGCGCTAGATGACTACGATGGCACGTCAAAGTGGGATCCGTTGTTACCACTCATGGAATTCGTCAAAATAGAGGTTGAGCAGCCAATTATAAAAACCAATATGACGGTAAAAAAGCTCAAGCGTCAGTATCCAGATATTAAGGTGATTGTTGAGCGTATCGAATCAAAAGAAGAGTTCGAGATCATCAAATCATCTGGAGCAGACTTTTTCCAAGGTTTCTTTTTCGCCAAGCCTGAAATGCTCAACCATGGCAACGTGGAACCGTCGAAAATGGTGGTGTTTCAGCTGCTACAAGCAACAGCAAGAAAGTCTTTATGCTTCAAAGAAATACAAACTAGAGTAAGTAAAGATCTGAGTTTAACCGCACGACTGCTAAAACTGGCGAACGCGAAAGCCGGTGAAGACAGGTTAGAAATTAAGTCTATCTCTCAGGCCGTAGTGTATTTAGGTGAAGACGCAATTAGGCAGTTTGTTAAAGTACTCGCGTTGAGCGAATTGGGTTCAGATAAACCCAGTGAGCTGACAAGAATGGGGTTAACTCGTGCCAAGTTTGTGGAAACATTTTTGATGCCAGGGGGCGAAGAAATGGCTGAAACCGGCTATTTGCTTGGTCTTATGTCCATCCTTGACGTGATACTTGATGTTGATCTTGCTGTGATAGCAGCAGAATTTTCACTCGATGATTCGCTTTCCAGCGCGTTACTGAGTTATCAAGGGTTGCTTGGTGGAGCGCTACGTTTAGCATTCGAAATTGAGCGCAATGACTGGCGAGAAGCTGAGCTTATTTTACAAGCCATTCGACCTGCTACACCGACCAATTATCTCTATGATATGGCGCTTTCTAGTCGAGCTTATGCAGATGAAATCCTCTCTATTGTGGCAGGTGATGAACAGTAGCTCTCACCTGTCAATGTGAGAAGGTAAGTAACTTGAGCTGTGGATAATTAGCGCCTTTCTAGCAACCTGTTTCAGTTCTAACGACGTCGAATTCCCTTCCAATAGCCAGCATACTTATCCAAAGCTCAGGTTAAATTGAATACCTATTGTTTTTAAGTAGTTTTGTTCTTGCTCTAAATCTGCTTGAAACAGTGAATGTGATTCGAGCCACTCAGTTGCTATGTGAAGTATCAAGGCGTTATCAACAGCCGTGATGCTGAGCTCTGGAAGTTGGTCTTGTTGGCGTTTTTGGTTCACTAAAACGCTGAGACGAAACACAGCCAAAATACGGTTGAAGTGGATTAGCTCTTCTTCGATTAACTCTGTTAACTCTGGCATTTTTATCTTTTTTCGATAAAAGCGTACAAGTGCACTTAGCCTTAATTGCTGGGCTTGAGTAAAGCCTGGAAGTTGACTGTGCCTGACAATATAAGCACCGTGTTTATGCATGCCAGAAGAGTTAATGGCAAGCCCAACTTCGTGGAGTTTTGCTGCCCAACATAACATTTCGACATCATAAGAGGATAGTTGCCATTGCTCTTTTAGTTGAGTGGTAAAAAGTTTGATGGTTTCACAAATATTTTCGGCGTGTTGTTTATCAATATTATAGTGATCGCTGAACGTGTTAATTGTGCGAGTTCGAATATCAAACTCGTCGGTTTGATGCATTTCAAACAATAAACCTTCTCGCAATGCATATTCACTAAGGCGCATGCGCTCGAGTCCTAACTGTCTAAACAGTGCTATCAATACAGCAAGGCCGCCAGCAATACTGGTTTTTCGCTCCTCTGGTAGTGCTTTTAAGGAGACGTTGTCTATGTGTCCTGCATCAATAAATAACTGCTTAATTTGCTCCAAAATAGGCAGGGTAATTTCATCGGCTTGAATGAGTTCGTGAACCATGGCCGCAATCGCTTTAATGGTACCAGAAGTACCGATAACGGTATTCCAGCCGAGTCTTAAGTAGCTCGCGGTAATACTTTCAATTTGTTGTTCTGCTTTTATTTCTGCCTTTTTGAATCGTTTTGCAGATAATTTACCGTCAGCAAAGTAGGCTTTTTGCATGGTTACGCAGCCCACATTGCGACTACTTAACAGTTTGTGTGTAAGGTGCTGACCAATGACCAACTCTGTGCTGCCTCCACCGATGTCGATAACCAAACGGTTATGACTATCATGTTCATGGTTGGCGACCCCTTGGTAAATAAGACGAGCTTCTTCTTGGCCTGAAATCACATTGATTGGATATGGAAAAACTTGTTTTGCCTTCGCGAGAAAATAATTAAGGTTTTTGCAGTTTCGCAGCGTATAGGTTGCTACTACTTGCACGGACTCTCTCGGAAAATCATGTAGTGTCGTCGCAAATTGCGAGAGGGTATCTAATGCTCGGGCGATCGCGTCGTCACTTAAATTAAAATCATCATCAAGGCCCGCGGCCAAGTACACACGCTGCTTTTCTTTATGGAGGAGTTGAAGGCGACCATCTACTTCTCTTGCTACAACAAGGTGAAAACTATTCGAACCTAAGTCCACTGCGGCAATAGAAGGGTAGTCGCGCATATATTCTTCCTCAACGGTTATTCTTTCGCTTCATTTAATTGGTGTAACTCCCATTTTTTTAAATGGTCATAAATCGCGATCTGAGAGCGAATTTTTTTACGGTTACCTCGGCGAACGTACAGATTCTTCTGTTCGGCGTCAATAATTCTGGCTTTGGTGCGATCTTTAAACTGCAGTTCAATAATATCGATAATTAGTTTCTTCAAATGCTCGGCATAAATAGGCGTGCCTACTTCAACTCGGTGGTCGAGGTTACGGGTCATCCAGTCTGCTGACGAAATATACACCTTGGGGTCGCCGTTATTATCGAAAATCATCACTCGCGGGTGTTCTAAGAAACGATCGACGATACTAATGATCTTTATATTATCGCTAAACTGTGCAAGGCCTGGTACAAGGGCACACATACCTCGCACAATGAGGCGGATCTTGACGCCTTTACGTGATGCTTCGTAAAGTTTATCAACGAGCTGCTTGTCAACTAAATTATTGATTTTAATTGTTACTTTTCCTGTTCTCCCTTGCTCTGCATGAGTTATCTCTTCATCGATCAACTCTACAATTCTACTGCGTGCATTGATGGGGGAAATCATCAGGTGTTCGAATTTAAACGGTAGATAACTACTCTCAATAAAGCGAAACACGCTATCGCATTCTTCCGTAATATCGGAGTGTTTGGTAAACAGACTGAAATCAGTATAAATCCGAGCCGTTTTTTCGTGGAAGTTACCCGTTCCTATGTGTGCATATTTGACGATTTTGCCTTTTTCTCTGCGGTGAACCACACAAAGCTTACTATGGACCTTAAGCGCTGGTATGCCAATCATGACCTTAATACCGTATTCACTCATGAGTTTTGCCCACTCAATATTATTTTGCTCATCGAAGCGGGCTTTCAATTCAACCATCACGGTGACTTTTTTGCCATTTTTTGCTGCATTGATCAATGAAGCGATCAATCGAGATTGCTTTGCCACACGATAAATGTTGACCTTGATTTGCGTCACTCTGGGGTCAAACGCCGCTTGGCGGATATATTCCAGCATGTGATTGAAGGTATGGTAGGGGTAGTACAGTAAGATATCTTGAACTGAAATTGCGCGAAAGACACTGCTATATTTTGAAAAGGCTGCACTTTTAAGCGGCGGCAGGGGCTTGTTTTCTAGATAGCCGCGACCAACATTTGGAAAAGAAATAAAATCCCGAAAATTGCGATATCTACCGCCTGGGATCATGGCATCTTGACCTGTCACTCCTAAGCGCTTTTTCATCAGCTTGATCATTTCTTCCGGCATAGATTCTTCATATACCAAGCGCACTGGTTCGGCATATAAGCGCTGTTTGAGACCTTTAGACATGGTATCTAACACGCCTTCTTCAAGCTCATCATCTAAGTTGTATTCGGCGTCACGAGTGAGTTTCATCGAATAGGCGTCAATGCGTTCAAATTTGAAGAAGCTCTTAAACACATCGGCTATAAAAAATCGAATAACGTCATCGAGCAACACAATCGTTTTATGCCGACGAGTTTTTTCTGGCGGCAGTTGGACAAAACGATTCAGGCGATCAGTAGGGACTTCCAAAAAAGCGTGATGCTGCTTTTCACCATTTAGCTCCACAAAAAGGTGGGTCATGGTGTCATTGATATTGTCTGAATAGTCCTTACTTTCGTTAATCATCATTGGCAATAGGTGAGGTAGTACTTGGTCTTTAAAATAGTTGGCTAGCCAATTCTTATGGAAATCCGATAGCGCATCCGGTTGCTTAATATGAATGTGATGCTCATTTAAGTCGATGAGGATCTGGTCATAAATAGCATTAAACTTTTTACCTAGTTCCAACACTTTCTTCTGAATGTCGGCGAGCAGTGCTTCGTCTTCGTCGAAATTCGTTTCAGGAAGGTTATTTAATAAGATACGGCGTTTTACATCTGCAACTCGTACTTGGAAAAACTCGTCTAAGTTGTTGGAAAATATACCAAGAAACCGGATCCGTTCAATGATCGGGTTGGTTGGGTCCTTGGCTTCTTGTAAAACACGTTCGTTAAAAGAGAGCCAGCTTAATTCTTTGGCAAAGTACGTGATAGTTTTATGCTCTGGAGATACGGCCTGCATGGTTCTTTCCATAGGTACAGCTTATTTTTACAGCTTAAGCAGGGTGTGTGACATAATTATGACAAACACAACGCGCCTGTCGTGTTTGTCATGTAACTATCATGAGTATAGTGAAGGTTTTAGCTTTCTTCTATGTCCACGATCAAATCACTGGTGATTGACTCGAGTGCTTCAATTACGTTTTCCTTGACCGTGCCTGCAGGTAAAGTCACGGTTGCGAAAGCGCTGAAAATAGGCAGTCCCCAGTTTGGAGCACTACGTTGTTTTGAGGTTAGGTGCGTGATGTTTGCGCCTTTGTGACGAATAACCGTAGCAAGCTCTTGCACAATTCCCGGTCTATCGTTGCCTGTAATGATTAAATTTAATGTGTCTGGCTCATCCTGCACTTGCAAGCTTTCGCCTGATTCAACGCTAACGTCTAAACCAGGCAATTTATGCAATGCATCTTGTATTTCTTGCAAATGTTCTTCTGCAACTTCAACCTGTACGATGCCCGCGAATTGTCCGGCAAGATGGCTTAAGTTACTGGTTAACCAGTTGCCATGGTTAGAAAGAATAGTGGAAGAGATTTCCTCAACGAGACCCGGTCGGTCCTTACCTATAAGTGTTAATATTAACTGCTTCATATCATGTCTCTTTTTTTGTGGCGCCCGTGGGCGAAAAAACGAATTCGGCGCATGATTTAGACTAGTCTAAAAACTTACTTTGTCCAGTGTCTAAAAACACTTAATGTAAAGAAATGCAACGGAATTTTTGTATTTACTCTAGGCTAACAATCAGAGCACTTTTTGAGCCGATTAGTTCCATTATTTTTATAATGAATTTGAAGGCCAAGACCGATTGAAGAAAGTGCAATTGTGTCTCGGGTGTAACACAACTGTCATCTTGATGAAATATAATGCCCCCAATTTTTAAACCAAAGGGTATATTGATGACTTCAAATCCGCAAAAGCCATCCTTTAAAACGGATAGAAGCCGTCTCTTTAAAGACAGGTTTGCACAATTTGGCATTACTTCTGGTGGAGTAATGGTATTAGTCGCACTTTTACTTATCTTCTTCTACTTACTATATGTTGTTCAACCAATCTTTGAATCGGCAAAGGTTGAGAAGCGTATGGATATTCAGCTTACACAAGACAAAACATATTTAGGTGTAGGGGTAGAAGAACAAACGGAAATTGCGTACTTACTCGGCAGCAGAGGTTCGGTAGATTATTACCAGATCAAAGGTGAAAGCGCCGGTAAATTACTAGATACATTGGATGTTGAACTTGACGGTAATATTACAGCATTTGCAGAAAGTGCGCCTTTCTTAGGGCAATATGCATTTGGTCTGGATAACGGTCAGGTACAACTGGTGAAGCCGATGTTCACGGTAAGCTTTCCGGGAAATCAACGTGTCTTAACCCCTCGCTTAAGTTATCCACTTAATGCGAAGCAACTGATTGTTGATGAACAAGGGCAAGCAATTCGTAAATTCGCCTTTAGTCACTTCGAAGACAAAACCGCTGTTGTTGCACAGACTGCGGATAAACGTGTGATTTTTGCCTCCTTTGTTGCAGAAGAAAACATGTTTACTGGAGAGGTTGAATGGGCGGTTGAGCGTACCGAGCTAGATATTGATGGTCGCGTTGATGAGTTACTTATTTCTCCAGACACATCGCGCACATTTGTTCGCTCAGCAAATCAAGTTTACGTCTTTGATTCTCGCTATGCTTCTGAAGTTGAGTTATTCCAGTTGCTTGCTGCAAATGAAGAAAATGCCAACTTGGTTGATATGAACCTACTAGCGGGCGCCAACTCATTAATGCTTGCTAACGACAACGGTGAGGTTTCACAGTGGTTTGAAGTCAATACCGATGATGGACGCCAGTTTGCTAAAATCCGCTCTTTTGAGACGCCAAAGAGCAAACAGGTCAAACTATTTAGTGAATATTATCGTCGTACTTTCTTCACGACTAATGAAAATGGTCAATTAGGTCTATATTACACCACCAGTGAAGCGCACTTATGGCAAGGTAAAATCACAGATAAAGCTGTACAAAAGTTTGCGGTAGCACCACGTGCTAATGCGGCTTTGTTACTCGCCGATGATACGTTAACGGTGGTAGAACTACACAATGAACACCCGGAAGTAACTTGGTCTGCTTTGTGGCAAGAAGTGTGGTACGAAGGGTATCCTGAGCCTGCTTACACTTGGCAATCAACCTCTGCGAGTGATGACTTTGAGTCGAAATTCTCATTAGTGCCTATTTCATTTGGTACCATTAAAGCGGCGCTTTATGCCATGTTGTTTGCTGTTCCTATTGCATTAGCGTCAGCAATCTACACCGCCTATTTCATGTCGAGTGAATTACGCCGTGTGGTGAAACCAACAGTCGAGATAATGGAAGCACTACCAACGGTTATCTTGGGCTTCTTGGCGGGCCTTTGGCTTGCTCCTTTAATTGAAACGCATCTACCTGCCGTGGTTGCTTTATTGGTGCTATTGCCAATCGCGATGATAGCAACGGCATTTGGTTGGACTAAGCTACCTGCAAAAGTGAGACACGTTGTGCCTGAAGGTTGGCATTCAATCTTGCTGATCCCTGTTGTGCTTATCGTAGGCTGGATTTCATTTGCCATGAGCGCTGGTATTGAGTCTTGGTTGTTTGGCGGTAATGTGCGTCAGTATCTAACCAATGAGTTAGGTCTAACATTTGACCAGCGTAACTCGCTAGTCGTGGGTATCGCGATGGGTTTTGCGGTTATTCCTACAATCTTTTCTATTGCAGAAGACGCGGTATTTAGCGTACCTAAGCACCTTTCTAATGGCTCATTAGCACTCGGTGCCACGCAGTGGCAGACTTTGGTTCGTGTTGTATTACTAACAGCAAGTCCAGGTATCTTCTCTGCGGTAATGATGGGTCTTGGCCGCGCCGTAGGGGAAACGATGATTGTATTGATGGCAACCGGTAACACGCCAATTATGGACTGGAGTATCTTCCAAGGTATGCGTACGCTTGCTGCAAACATTGCGGTGGAAATGCCGGAGTCTGAAGTTGGCAGCTCTCACTATCGCATCCTGTTCCTAGCTGCCTTTGTATTGTTTATTTTTACTTTCGTATTTAACACCGTTGCTGAGTTTGTTCGCCAGCAGCTGCGTGAAAAGTACAGCTCAATGTAATTGGAGTGACATGACATGGTAAAACAGTGGTTTAAGTCAGGTTCTCCGTGGATCTGGATGACAGGTGGCGCGGTCAGTATTAGTTTGATTTCAGTAATTGGACTACTTGCGATGATAGCGTGGAAAGGACTGAGCTTCTTTTGGCCATCAGAAGTTGTAGAAATGCATCTCGACGGTTCAGTTGCTAAGCAGACTGTTATTGGTGAAATATACGATCGCGAGATGGTACCAAAGTCTCGCCTTGAAGCGGCTGGATTCGACCTTTCAGGCTACAACAGCGAGCAAATCGAGCGTTTACTCATAAAAACGGGTAACCGTGAATACGTAGAACTTGATTTCCGTTGGGTGTTATCAACAGACATCAAAAGCCAGTCTACGCCAGCGGAATTAGCGGTATTTGAGCGTAGTAAAAATGGTAATTTCTATGGTTATGTTGCTCGCGTTTTAGAAGACGGTAAAGTAATAACTGACCAGCCGATAGAAAGGTTACATGAGCTTGTTGAGCGTGCCGTTGACCTTAATGACGAGGCGCTTGATCTACAAAATAGCGAAATCGGGCACATTAACTATGAGCTTGAACGTCTACGTTTAAAAGAAAAGTCGTATCAACTCGATAATGACCTGACAGAGGAAAAGTTAGCAGAGTTAAATGCACGCCGTGCTGAGCTACGTGAAGATTACAAAGTCTTCGAAAAACGTTTATTTGAGCTAAGGAAGCAAGCAAAGCGTGACCAAGTTGTAGTGCGTGATATGCGTGGTGAAGAAGTGACTTTGCCGCTGTACCAAGTGTTGGACGTTTGGTTTCCAAATGACATGGGCTTTTTTGCCAAAGTGGGTCACTACTTAGTGCAAATCAGCAAGTTTGTGAGCGATGATCCGCGTGAAGCAAATACCGAAGGTGGGGTATTCCCTGCAATCTTTGGTACGGTATTTATGGTTATGCTGATGGCGGTGATCGTGACCCCATTCGGTGTTATTGCCGCAATTTATCTTCATGAATATGCAGCAAAGAACGCTGTGACTAAGATGATCCGCATCGCGGTGATCAACCTTGCAGGTGTTCCATCCATTGTATATGGGGTGTTTGGCTTAGGATTCTTCGTTTATATGCTAGGTGGGTCAATTGACGAACTTTTCTACCCTGAGGCTGCGCCAAGTCCTGTATTTGGTACACCGGGTGTGATTTGGTCTGCACTTACACTTGCTATCCTTACTTTGCCAGTGGTTATTGTATCCACGGAAGAAGGTCTGTCTCGGATCCCAAGCTCAGTGCGTCATGGTTCACTTGCGCTTGGTGCGACTCAAGCTGAAACCCTATGGCGGATCATTGTACCAATGGCAAGTCCGGCAATTATGACTGGTCTTATTCTTGCTGTTGCGCGTGCAGCGGGTGAGGTAGCTCCTCTGATGTTGGTTGGTGTAGTAAAGATGGCACCTACACTACCACTAGACGGAAACTTCCCCTATATTCACTTGGATCGTAAGTTTATGCACTTAGGGTTCCATATTTATGATGTTGGCTTCCAAAGCCCGAATGTTGAAGCTGCTAGACCTTTGGTTTATGCAACCGCGTTCCTACTGGTTACGGTGATTATTGCACTGAATATCACAGCGATTGGTATTCGTAACCACTTACGCGAAAAATTCAGATCGTTAGAGCATTAATAGTAAAGATTTTTAATAGGTAAAAACATGATTACAGTAGCGCCAGAAGTCAATCAAGCAAACGGCAATAACAAGCTTGATTTAGCAAACTTAAGTCCAGAACTCACCGCACTAGAGATCAAAAACCTAGATCTTTACTATGGTGATAAACAAGCCCTTAGCAACGTTAATATGTTGATCCCAAAAGGGCAGGTAACCGCGTTTATCGGTCCATCAGGTTGTGGTAAGTCAACGTTACTGCGTTGTATTAACCGTATGAACGACCTTGTTGATAGCTGTCGTATTGAAGGAGAAATCAACCTTCAAGGACAGAACATTTATGACAAGAGCGTAGATGTTGCGGCACTGCGCCGTAACGTAGGTATGGTATTCCAAAGACCAAACCCTTTTCCTAAGTCTATTTATGAGAATGTGGTTTATGGTCTGCGTCTGCAAGGTATCAAAGATAAGCGCAAGTTAGACGAAGTGGTTGAAAAGTCACTCCGTGGCGCCGCACTTTGGGATGAAGTAAAAGACCGACTTCACGACAGCGCATTTGGTTTATCTGGTGGTCAGCAGCAGCGTTTGGTGATAGCTCGCTCTATCGCGATTGAACCAGAAGTATTGTTACTTGATGAACCAACATCAGCACTCGATCCGATTTCAACATTGGTTATCGAAGAACTCATTAACGACCTAAAAAACAAGTATACTGTAGTTATCGTTACACATAACATGCAACAAGCTGCGCGTGTATCTGATCAAACTGCGTTTATGTACATGGGTGAGTTAATTGAGTATGCAGATACCAATACCTTATTCACCACGCCGTCTAAGAAGAAAACAGAAGACTATATTACAGGTCGTTACGGTTAAGGCGAGCTTGCGAGGAGAATATAATGGAACACAATATTAATAAGCACATTTCTGGCCGCTTTAATGAAGAGCTAGAAAACGTGAGAAACCACGTACTCAGTATGGGTGGATTGGTAGAGCAGCAATTAAACACTGCGCTTGATGCGGTTAATCACAATGATGCTGAAAAAGCGAAAAAAGTCAGTCAGAACGACTACAAAGTCAATGCGATGGAAGTGAATATTGACGAAGAATGTACACGTATCATCGCGAAAAGGCAGCCTGCAGCCAGTGACTTGCGTTTGGTTGTTGCCATCGCAAAAACGATTGCAGATCTTGAACGTATCGGAGACGAAGCGGAGCGTATTGCTAAAGTTGCATTGGATTCGTTTACCAAAGATCAGCAAGATCTATTGGTGAATATTGACAATATGGGTCGCCAAGTGTCACAAATGCTGCATGATGTGCTCGATGCGTTTGCCCGGATGGACGCGCAAAAGGCATTTGAAGTGCATAAAGCTGATGCCAAAGTGGACCGTGAATACGAAGCAGTAACACGCCAAATTATGACCTACATGATGGAAGACCCACGCTCGATTCCAAAAATTATGGATTTAATTTGGTCTGTGCGCTCATTAGAGCGTATCGGCGATCGTTGTCAAAATATTGCGGAATATGTGATTTATTTCGTAAATGGCAAAGATATTCGTCATACATCTCAAGAAGATATCGCAAAAACCTTGTGATGCTTATCAATTAGTTGCGCGCTTTCGGCGCGCAATTTCATAGTAAGTTCATCTAAACTTGCAATAAAACCGTTCACAACAGCGCTCAATGCTGTAAAATTACACTTTGCACATGCATACAAATATGATTTAAGGGTCAGTTATGCCTAGTAACGCGTTTTTAGGAGTATTTGCTAAATCTCCTATTAAGCCAATTGAAGAGCATATAAAAATAGTCCATCAAGCCAGTGCGGCTTTGATCCCATTTTTTAACCATGTCTTCAAAGGGGAGTGGACAGAAGCGGATGCAATTCGCATTGAAATCCGCAACCTAGAGCGTGAAGCAGATGAACTAAAACGTGAAGTACGTTTACATTTGCCTCGTGGTTTATTCATGCCAGTAGAACGGACTGACTTACTGGAACTTATCACCCACCAAGATAAGATAGCCAATAAAGCGAAAGATATCGCAGGTCGCGTTATCGGTCGTGAAATGGTCATCCCTGAATCCATTCAAAAAGACTTTCTTGCTTACGTCACTCGTTGTGTGGACGCAACTAAACAAGCATCAGAAGCGATTAATGAGTTTGATGAACTGCTTGAGACAGGCTTTAGAGGCCGTGAAGTCACTTTAGTTGAAAAAATGCTAGTTGAGCTCGATGCCATCGAGCAAGATACCGACGATATGCAAATTAAAATTCGTCGAGAGTTACGCGCTGTTGAAAGCGAGCTTAACCCAATTGATGCGATGTTTTTATACAAGATCATCGAATGGGTCGGTGGGCTTGCAGATATCGCAGAGCGCGTTGGTTCACGTCTTGAGCTGATGTTAGCTCGTTAATAAAAATCGATCTTTTAAAATAAAGTAAGGTTTCTTATGGATATCATTGCATCCTACGGCACAGTATTGGTTTTAATTGCCGCAGCAGTTGGTTTCTTTATGGCTTATGGTATTGGCGCAAACGATGTTGCGAATGCTATGGGTACTTCGGTAGGTTCAAAAGCACTTACCATCAAACAAGCAATTATCATTGCTATGATCTTTGAATTCGCTGGTGCTTATCTTGCAGGTGGTGAGGTAACATCAACGATCCGAAAAGGGATTATAGATTCAACCCCTTTCATTGATATTCCTGAACTGATGATATTAGGAATGATCTCCGCGCTTTTTGCTGCAGGCGCATGGTTATTAATGGCTTCAATGCTAGGTTGGCCGGTATCTACGACGCACTCAATCATAGGTGCAATCATTGGTTTTGCGCTAGTAGCTGTGGGCAGCGAAGCAATCCAATGGGGCAAAGTTGCTGGCATTGTTGGGAGCTGGATTGTCACCCCTGCCATCTCTGGTTTTATTGCTTATCTCATCTTTATGAGCGCCCAAAAGCTCATATTTGATACCAATAAGCCACTAGAAAATGCCAAACGCTTTGTGCCTATTTACATGGGTCTAGCGGGCTTTGTTATGTCTTTGGTTACGATCAAAAAAGGTCTTAAGCATATTGGTATCAAGCTTGGCACATTCGAAGGTTTTGCGCTTGCTATCGGTATCGCTATTATCATTGCTATTATCGGTAAGATTGCGATTTCTAAGCTGAAAATGGATCCTAATGCAGACAAGCAAATGCAGTTCAACAATGTTGAAAAAGTATTCGCTATCCTTATGGTACTAACAGCATGTTGTATGGCATTCGCGCATGGTTCGAATGACGTTGCTAACGCAATTGGTCCATTAGCTGCAGTGGTAAACATTGTTGAAAACGACGGTGAAATTGCTAAGAAAGCGGCACTCGCTTGGTGGATCTTACCGCTAGGTGGTTTAGGTATTGTTGCGGGTCTTGCGATTCTTGGTAAGAAAGTTATCAAGACCATCGGTGAAGGCATCACGCATCTTACTCCTAGCCGTGGCTTCGCAGCAGAGCTTGCAGCTGCTTCAACAGTCGTAATCGCATCAGGCACAGGCCTACCAATCTCTACAACTCAAACCTTAGTTGGTGCGGTATTGGGTGTGGGTATGGCACGTGGTATTGCGGCATTAAACATGGGTGTTATTCGTAACATCGTAGTTTCTTGGGTAATTACATTGCCAGTTGGTGCTGCCCTTGCTATTGTTATATTCTATATTTTGAGATTAGTGTTCGGCGTATAAAAATAAACCGCACTTTTCAAAAAGACAGACTTTTAGCTTGAAAAGATCTCAACACCTTTGGTGTTGGGGTCTTTTTATTTGTGCTGTTGAAAATTAAGAGTAAAGCTTGTGACGAATTTACCTAGTATCAAACAACTACAATACCTGCTTGCGGTGCATCAGCACCAACATTTTGGTCGTGCAGCGGAAGCATGCTTTATCGGCCAATCGACGCTAAGTAGCGCGATACAAAACCTTGAAGAGACATTGGGATGTCAGCTAATTGAACGCGAAAATCGCAGCCTAATGTTTACCGATATTGGTGAGGAAGTGGTTGAACGAGCGCGGAAAATTATCGACGACACCATGAGCGTTAAAGAGCTGACTAAAAGCTATAAAAATCCATTATCTGGCAAGTTGACGTTAGGGATCATTCCCACCATTGCGAGTTTTATTGCTGCGCCACTTTATCAGGCGTGTAAAAAGGAGTTTGCAGCACTTAATTTGGTACTGGTTGAAGATACCAGTGATAACTTACTGGACAAATTAGAGCATGGCCATATTGATATGGCCATGTTAGCGCTGCCATATAGAACCGATAAGTTTCATACTCAAGTGCTTGCAAAAGATCACTTTAGCTTGGTTCGCCATACCGAGTACAGCGTACCAGAGCCGATTGAGGACTTTAACCTGTTACCTGAGCAAAGTGTATTTTTACTTGAAAAAGAGCACTGTATGACGGGACATGCTCTTAGCGCTTGCCACTTAAACCGTAGCGCGTGCATTAATCCATTTGAGGCGGCAAACCTACATACTTTATTAAGTATGGTGGAATATAAAAATGGCGTAACGTTTTTACCTCAAATGGCGATCAATGCAGGGATTTTGGAAGGGAAACCTTTAGTGGCTATGCCACCACAAGATCATGCATATCGTGAGATTGGCTTAATTTGGCGTCGTACTACGGGGCGGATCAGAGATTTTAGACTGTTTAGCGACTTTGTTGGTGGCTACATCAGCGGCCAATGTCAGCCATAGTAATAGTAATGATAAGAAGCACCCCCTCGGTGCTTTTTTTTTTCAAAAAACTTTCCCGTCTGAACAACTTTTTTTGCAGCCGCTACGATTAATAGTTAGTGAGAAGATTGGATGAGTGAACTGCGTGTTTTTTAATAGCGAAAAACAATTAATAAAAAGAGCACTGCAAGGTAATCAAAGAGCATGGTCAAAGCTTTGCGCCCAGCATCATAGCCGTGTGTATAACCAATGCTTGAGGCTGGTTGGTAACCCGCAAGACGCGCTAGATATAGCTCAAGATGTATTTTTAAGTATGTATCGAAATCTGCATACCTTTAATGGTGATGCTAAGTTCTCGACTTGGGTATTTAAAATCACCCATGCAAGGATAGTGGATCACATGCGAAAATATAAGTTTGAATCGATTGAAGGTAAAGAACCTGAGGCGCCGCAACACGGACCTGACAGCAAAATAGCGCAACAACAAAGTAATGAAGAGATATATATCGCGCTGAAACAACTACCATTTGAGCAGCGCATTGTCGTGGAGCTAAAGTTTTTCCAGCATTACACCTTTGATGAAATTGCGCTGCAGCTTGAGTTATCAAGTAATACGGTGAAGGCTAGGCTATACAGTGCGTTAGGTAAGATGAAAGGGCAACTAGAGGTGCAAAATCATGGCTAAATTAGCACACTTATTTGAGCAGTGGTTAGATGGCAAAGTGCTGTCTGAGGCAGAGTTGGCCGAACTTCAGGCAGATAGTGAATATCGAGAAATGATGAGTGCTGCTATTACTTGGCAACAGCGAGCTGCTAGCTTCGAAGAGCAAGCGCCACCCCCACAGCTCACTTTGCAGCATCAAACTCGCGCTTGGCCAGTGGCTGCCGTCGCAGCTTGGCTGGTCGTTGGGCTTGGTGTGTCAGGACTTTGGCTACAGAACTTAGGCTTACATCAACAGTTGAGTGCTCAACAAACACAACTGGCACAGCAGCAAAGCGCTATGCAGGCCATGCTTGCAAAACTTGATGAGACTAAGCCAATAGATCAAGCTACGCTTGCCAAGTTAGCAACGCAAGTGGTTGAACAAAATCGTAAAGAGCGTAGTTTGGCAATGAATAATCTCGTTGATCTGATCCAAGCACAAAGAGCGCAAGATCAAGCCCTACTTAGACTGCAATTAAATGAATTGGCAGAGCAAGTAGAGCAAACACCGACACAAAATTTAGCACAGTATCGAGGTAAACCATGAAGTTAATTCCACTTTGTTTTGGCGCTGTCGCAGCCATTGCTACAAGCTTTGCTCAGGCCCAAGTTGTTGATGAAGCGCTAAAGCGTGAGGTTACTATTTTTGAGCGGGTATTAATGAGTGCACTACAGCATGATACACAAGATCAAGTTCGTAGTGCTTCTGGCTATTATTTAAAAGATCAGGGAGTTGTGTTTGAACTGGCATTAAAACGCCGGCACCGTTTAGAGTGGATCTCTCATATCGATAATCTCGATGATGTGGCTGCAATAGGGGAGTTTGAACTGCCGGAATTTGATATGGACATCGCGGAGATTGAGATTTCACAGCCGATAGCTGAAGCTTTTTCTCAAGCTTATTCGGATGCAGCTGAGAAAGTGAGAGCAGGAGCCGAGAAGGTCCGCGAAGCCGTAGAGCAAGAAAGAGAGAATAGAATTCAATTGAGGGAACTTGAACGCCAAAAAGCGGAGCTGGAGTTTGCGAAAAGGCACGAAAGTGATGATCAAGTAAAAGAATTTACGGAGTCATTGAGAGAAGTTGAGAAACGCATAGAAAAGCTTTCACTTAAGGATTCGGAATTAAAAGACCTTAAGGATAAGCTGAAAGCAAGTCTTGAAGCTGCTCGGGTCAAACGCGCGAAAGAGAAAGCAGAAAAGCAGCAGGCGCTTGAAAAAATGCTAGTTACCAGCTTAGCCCGAAGTTTATGTGACTATGGTGCAGGTTTAAGAAGTTTACCTAGAGATGAGCATATAAGCTTTATTTACAATGAACTCAGCAACCCAAACAATAAACAGGTGTTTGTTTATCCAAAATCCTTGGTGCAGCAATGTGTAAAAGGTGAGAAAACGGCTAAGCAGCTTGCCGAGATAGTAACTAGCTATCGCTTTTAGCTAGCCTAATTTTGGGATAAAAAGCGCCTTCTTCGAACTTGGGGGCAAGAAAATGACAACACAAAAAACAGCATGGCTGCATGCTGTTTTGTTTTAAAAAGGAGCTATTAAGCCTGCTCGATGTTTTTTGCAGTAGTTAAATTTGGTAAAAAGAGTAAGTAAACCCAAACCACTAGATTAAAGTAGGGTAGCAAACCGAGCCCTGTGAACAATTTTACCGGATATCCTTTTGTGTTGGCATAGCGGTAACATTGATAAGCAATGAGCAAGTTTGCAAGTAGTAAAAACAGTGATAATGACAGCATAATTTACCCCTTGAAGTCCATAGCAAGATGTAACTCAATCCTTTGAATGTCTATAAAATTAAGGTGTTACCTTAAAATTTGGTGACATTTTAAACTGGTATCTTTAATTATAGTGGACTTTGCAAGAAGTAAAAGTAACCTTTAGTATAAAAATGTTACTACGCTGTTTTTAGAGATAAAATAGTTTTTGCACTGCTCGCTAGTTGTTCAATAGGGAGCGGTCTAGAGATAAAGTAACCCTGTCCATAGTCCACACCTATTTCCTTAAGTTGTTGAAATATTTCTTTGTTTTCGACATATTCGGCAACTGAACACTTATCTAACGAGTGACTAATATCGTTTACAGCTTTGACCAGCGCCAGGTCAATTGGGTCGTTGAGCATGTCTCGAACAAAGGAGCCATCTATTTTAACATGCTGTGCGGGTAGCTGTTTTAGGTAGCTAAAAGTGCTGAAGCCTGTCCCGAAATCATCAATAGCGAAATGGCAGCCAAGATCGTTCAGATTTTTAATCATTGTCTGGGTTGCGTTAAGGTTATTGATACTGGCAGATTCTGTGATTTCAAAAATAACGCGATTAGCTGAAACTTGATGCTCTTTTAAACAGGCCTGAATGTGGGGTTGCAGTCGTTCATCTAAAAATGAATGAGCAGATAAATTAATCGCCACTTGGCTCAAAATCTCATGTTCAGCCAGTGCTTTAATGGCTGTTCTGATCACACATTGATCCATCAAAAATGTATCATTAAGTAGCTCTAATGCAGGAATAAACTGATTTGGGTAAACTGTCTCACCGTTAATCTTTAATCTAAGCAGTGCTTCGTAATAGGCTATTTGTTGTTTTTTGAAATCCCAGATCGGTTGATAGTGGAGTTCTATGCTGTCGTTCTGAAGCGCTTGCCTAACACTATGTCCCCACTCTAAACCGGTTTGCAGTGTCTGATTTTGTTCATCTTCTTTGTTATAACAATGAACCAAGTTGCGGCCGAGATTCTTGGCAATATAAAGGGCTATGTCAGCTTGTTTCAAACACTCACTGGGATCCGCATTTTCATTGGTAATTTGCGTTAACCCGATAGAACAACTGAGAGAGTATGCATTATCTTCAAAGTGAAATTTATGTTCTTCGATAGCCATGCAAATGCTTTCAGCGCACATATGAGCATCAAGTAAATTGGTGTGCTTAAGCAGTACAGCAAATTCGTCTCCACCAATACGGAAAGTGAGATGCTCTTCACCTATTTTGTCACCAAACAACTCAGATACTTCTTTGAGTACAATATCTCCTTGCTGATGGCCTTTACTGTCATTGATGATCTTAAAGTGATCTAAGTCGATGTAAATTAGTGCATGTTCTATCTCTTGTGCAGACTTTACTTCATTGCACAGCTGATTCAGTTGTTGGTCAAAGTAGTAGCGGTTGTGTAAGCCGGTAAGCGTATCATGCAATGCTAAGTGTCTGAGTTGCAGTTCAGCTTGCTTGCGTTCGTGAATATTATCGAGTGTTGCAGTTATTGCGACCGAACTTGAGGTATTCTTGATAAGTTGTAGGCGACACTCGACCCACACTAGATGTCCTGCTTTGTGGCAGAGTTGCAGCTCTAATTGCGCATGTTGCCTGACTCCATTTTGAATTTCTTGAATGACTTTGTTGAAGGTCGGCAATTCATCTTTGGCAATATAATCGCGGAGCTGGGTATTGAGGCTTGACTTAATACCAAAGCCTGAGAGGTATTCCCATGCTGGGTTTATAAAGCGGATTGCGCCTTCCAATTCCAATTCAACGACAACTGTTCTCAGGTGGAGTAAAATCCGTTGGTGTGCAGAAAACAAATCTTTATAGCGACTTTCACTGCGACTGAGTTGCTCGACTTTATTAGCAAACTCGGCATAGCTCACCATAAAATCTTCTCGCCGCGCTGCATGGTCGCATACTTTGCTTAAAAAGGGCATATCGTATGGTGCTCGAACAAAGTCGGTAACACCTAACAATAATAGTTGTTCGGCATGGTCGGCATCGCGTTTGTCAATAATGGTTACAATGGCTTGGCTTGGACGATGTTTGAGAATACTTTCGACTAAGCTTTCTGCGGAACCTGATAAATCAGACGTAGTGTCCATTAAAACAATGGCGTAATGATCTTGTAGAAATAGTGATAAAGCGCTGGCCGCCGAGCTTACATGTGTGCAAACGAAATTGTGCGATAGGTGCTCACATATTTTTTGCGCACGTTGTTGGTTGGGCTCTAACAACAGCAAGTTGAGGCGGCTGCTTTTATCTAAATGCGTTGACAACACATTGGCCAAAATTTGCGGCAACATGTCTTGACGTTCAAATGGTAGCACGGCATCAATACTGTAGCTACGAGCGGTGGTTTCGGCTATTCGTTCACAATAAGTCGGTGGAATAAGTACGATGGGTGTATTTTTGGGCGTTGCCAGCAGACCTGAGCGGATCATGCGCGAGAATCGCCAGCCGTCAATTTTGCCAACATCCAAGCCGGTGATCACTAGATCTACAGCTTGCGTCTTTAGTAAGCTTAGGGCATCTTGAGAGTCGGATTTGGCAATGATAGTAAAGACATCTAATGCACTAAGAGTTTTAGTCAAGGTTTGACGCTCGTGAGCACTGGCGTTAACAATGAGCAACGTTAGTTGTCTAGACACAATAAAAAAACCTCACCAGATACTGCGACACAATCATTGGGCTTGTCTTAAAGTTAGCAAATCGTACTTAACCGCTGCTTGATAATAATCAAACAGTGACACGAACTTTGCTCGGTAATCATAGCCGATAGCGATAAGTTATTGTTTAAACGTAAAGAATAAAGAACGTACTAAACAAAGGTGCACACCGTACAAAGTTTTACATGGTGATTACCGTTTTAGACTCGCTAGGTTAAAGGTATTTACGCAAGGTTACAAGCACTTGATTTCGCCAAAACACCGCACTAGACTTGGCGCACTTTTAGAAATGAGGCCTTTCCATGCGCGTAGCAGACTTTAGTTTTGATCTTCCTGATGAGTTGATTGCCAGACACCCAATGAAGGAACGCTCTAGCAGTCGTCTTCTTACCTTAAATGGCAATAGTGGTGAAATAGAACACAAAGTATTTAGAGATATTTTGGCACTCATTAATCCAGAAGACTTAATCATCTTCAATAACACTAAAGTTATTCCTGCGCGTATGTTTGGTCAAAAAGCCAGTGGTGGAAAACTAGAAGTATTGGTTGAGCGCGTTGTAGATGAGCGGACTGTGCTTGCTCATGTAAGAGCGAGCAAGTCGCCAAAACCTGGTACTAAAATTGAGCTTGAAGGCCAAGCAACCGCAGAAATGGTTCAGCGCCACGGTGAATTATTTGAGTTGAGATTCGAGGGCGAAGAAAATGTATTGGCTATTTTAGATAAAATTGGCCATATGCCTTTACCTCCTTATATCGACAGACCGGATGATGAAGAAGATAAAGAGCGTTATCAGACTGTGTATGGTGAGAAACCAGGCGCAGTCGCTGCACCTACCGCCGGACTGCACTTTGATGATGAATTGATGGCCACGCTAAAAGACAAAGGTGTTGAGATGGCCTTTGTTACTTTACACGTGGGCGCAGGTACGTTCCAGCCGGTGCGAGTCGATTCGGTGGAAGAGCATGTTATGCACTCAGAATATATCGAGGTCTCAGCAGAAGTCGTGGAGGCAATCAAAGCGGCAAAAGCCAGAGGAGGACGCGTCATCGCGGTAGGTACTACGTCGGTGCGCTCACTTGAGTCTGCGGCTAAAGCAAACGGCGGTGAAATTGCTCCACTTTACGGCGATACCGATATTTTTATTTATCCGGGCTACCGTTTTAACGTGGTAGATGCAATGGTGACTAACTTTCACTTACCAGAATCAACGCTAATCATGTTAGTGAGTGCGTTTGCAGGGCAACAGCATATTATGAAGGCTTACCAAACCGCCATTGAACAGAAATACCGCTTCTTTAGTTACGGTGATGCGATGTTCTTGCAAAAGCAAGATAAGTAACTCACGCCATACAACTATTAAAATGCCCAGTGTTGCTGGGCATTTTGCGTTTTTTGGCTGTAAAGTTGTTGGCTTGATATAGACTTTGTGTTTTTTATCCCAATATTATACCAATTAGTCTTAACGCTTGCTCAATTTGAAGGAGTAAATCTGACGCTAACTGCGTTAAAAATTTCTTATTTAGAGCAACTAAATATCAAAATTTTTGCCTTGTTATCGACAAGATTTTCTCGCCTCAAAATAGAACACTTAATTAAGATAATTGGTATTAGAATTGCGCTAGTAATCTTGGTAGAATCGAAAGATCACTGCCCTAAGCATTGGCTTAGCACGTTTTTTAGTCAAGGTTGGACTGTTTTTCCGACAACGAGGTAACAATGAAATTTGAATTAGATAGCAAACAGGGTAAGGCTCGCCGAGGTCGCTTGATTTTTGACCGAGGTGTGGTAGAAACGCCTGCATTTATGCCTGTTGGTACTTACGGCACAGTAAAAGGCATGACCCCTGATGAGCTCAAAGAAACGGGCGCACATATCTGTTTAGGAAATACCTTCCATTTGATGCTAAGACCTGGCACTGAGATCATCAAGCAGCACGGCGATCTGCATGATTTTATGAACTGGGATAAACCGATTCTGACCGATTCAGGCGGCTTCCAAGTATTTAGTCTTGGTGCAATGCGTAAAATTTCGGAAGAAGGTGTGTTGTTCAAGTCACCAGTTAATGGTGAGAAAATCATGTTGTCTCCAGAAAAAGCGATGGAAGTACAGCGCGACTTAGGGTCAGATATCGTCATGATTTTTGACGAATGTACGCCGTATCCAGCGACAGAAAAAGAAGCAAAAGACTCGATGGAGCTAAGCTTACGTTGGGCTAAGCGCTCCAAAGATGCACATGCTGATAATCCTTCAGCGCTATTCGGCATTATTCAGGGCGGTATGTACCCAGAGCTTCGTGCCGAGTCGCAAAAGGGCTTAGAAGAAATCGGTTTTGATGGTTATGCACTTGGTGGTTTATCAGTTGGTGAGCCAAAAGAAGACATGATCAATATTCTTGACCAATGTGCCTATAAAATGCCAGAAAACAAGCCACGTTACTTAATGGGCGTTGGTAAACCAGAAGATTTGGTTGAAGCGGTACGTCGCGGTATCGACATGTTTGACTGTGTAATGCCAACGCGTAACGCTCGTAATGGTCACTTATTTGTGACAGGTGGCGTGGTAAAAATCCGCAATGCAGCACACAAAACAGATACTAGCCCACTAGATGCGGAGTGTGATTGCCACACTTGTAAGAATTACTCTCGAGCGTACTTACATCACCTAGATAAGTGTAATGAAATTCTAGGCGCTCGACTCAATACCATCCATAACTTACGTTATTATCAACGTCTGATGGAAGGAATGAGAAACGCCTTATCTGAAGGTACATTTGATGAATTTGTCGAAGACTTTTATGCGCGCCGTGGCATTGCGGTGCCAGAGTTGGCTGACGTTGGTTTGACAGAAAATAATTAATTTATAAACGAGGAAGTGAAATGAGCTTTTTTATCTCAAACGCGCATGCTAGCACCGCAGCAGCTGCACCTGCTGGTGGTGGCATGGAAATGCTAATCATGTTAGGTATTTTTGGTCTGGTATTTTATTTTTTAATTTACCGTCCACAAGCTAAGCGTGTTAAAGAACACAAAGACCTAATGGGTGCATTAGGCAAAGGTGACGAAGTACTAACTCAAGGTGGACTTGTGGGTAAAATCACTAAAGTTGCTGATGATAAAGACTTTGTTGTAATCGCACTAAACGACCAAACTGAAGTAACAGTGCAAAAGTCAGCGGTTTCAGCTGTGTTACCTAAAGGTACAATGAAATCTCTATAAGAATAACAATAAAGGGATAGCCCAGTGTTAAACAAGTTTCCAATGTGGAAGTACTTACTTGTTCTCGCTGTGTTGGCTATCGGTATTCTTTATGCCACACCTAACTTGTATGGTCGTGATCCGGCCATACAAGTTTCTGGCACAAAAGGTGCTGATGCGACGCTCAGTGTATTAGATCAAGTTAACGAAACCCTACAAAAGAACAACCTTGCCGTAAAATCTTCTGTGTTAGAAGACGGTCAAATCCTTGTTCGCTTCAAAAATGTTGAAGATCAGCTTAAAGCACAAGATATTTTGCGTAATAGCTTAAGCGATGATTACATTTCTGCAATCAATATGTCTCCGGCACAGCCTGAGTGGTTAAAAGACTTAGGTGCAAATCCAATGAAGCTTGGTCTAGATTTAAGCGGTGGTGTTCACTTCACTATGGAAGTGGATATGGTCACGGCGATGGACAATGCACTTGAGCAAATGGAGCAAGATTTCAAGAGTGATTTACGTGAAGAAAAATTGCGTTATCGCTCGGTGCGTCGGGTTTCTAATAGTGAACGTGTACAAGTAACGATGCGTTCGGAAGAGGACAAAGACGCGGCAATGAGCTTCTTGAGAAAACGTTACCCGGGTAACGACTTTATCAATGATAGCAGCGATAGCCTTGCTTTCTTCTCAAGCCTTAGCGACCTTAAATATAAAGAGCTGCGTGAATACGCTATCAAGCAAAACGAAACCATTATTCGTAATCGTATTAACCAACTAGGTGTTGCTGAACCAAATGTTCAACGTCAAGGTGGTGAGCGCATAATTGTTCAACTTCCAGGTGTTCAGGACACGGCTCGCGCGAAAGAAATTCTCGGTGCCACGGCGACGCTTGAGTTCCGTGAAGTAGACGAAAATGCCGACGTGCGTGCAGCAGCACAAGGTCGTATTCCTCCTGGCACGGAAGTGATCCCGCATAAAGATGGTTATCCTGTCGTGCTTAAAAAGCGCGTTATTCTTGAAGGTACGCATATCACAGGTGCGCAATCTGGTATGGATGAATATCAGCGCCCTCAGGTGAATATCAAACTTGATAGCAAAGGTGGGGCAAAAATGAATGCCTTTACTAAACGCGCCATCGGCAAGCGTATGGCGACGGTTTTCATCGAATACAAACCATCTGGCAAGAAAGATGAAAATGGCAAAGCGTTACCACCAATCAAAGTGGAAGAAGTGATTAACGTTGCCACGATTCAAGCGCGTTTAAACAGCTCTTTCCGTATTACCGGTATTGATAGCCCAGCAGAAGCGCATAACTTAAGCTTGCTACTACGTGCAGGTGCACTGGTTGCGCCAATTCAAATCGTTGAAGAACGTACTGTAGGTCCAAGCCTTGGTCAGGAAAATATCGAAGCGGGTATGACTGCGGTTGTGCTTGGTTTTGCTTTTGTTCTTGCCTTTATGTTGCTGTACTACAAAGGCTTTGGTCTGGTAGCAAACTTGGCGCTTGCGGCTAACCTCATCATGATTGTGGGTGTGATGTCGATGATCCCAGGCGCGACGCTGACGCTGCCAGGTATTGCCGGTATCGTATTAACCGTTGGTATGGCCGTTGATGCTAACGTACTTATCTTTGAGCGTATTCGGGAAGAAATAGCGGAAGGCCGCAGTCCACAGCAAGCCGTTCACCATGGTTACGATAGTGCATTTAGTACGATTTTTGATGCAAATATCACCACTTTAATTGCAGCTGTGATCCTATTCTCTGTCGGTACAGGCCCAATTGCAGGCTTCGCGGTAACCCTAGCTATCGGTATCATTACCTCGATGTTTACAGCGATTGTTGGTACGCGTGCAGTTATTAATGCCATCATCGGTGGCAGACGTATCACAAAGCTATCAATCTAGGAGACGGACATGCAATTATTAAACTTAAAAGGCACAATCCGTTTTATGTCGGCAAGAAAGCTTTCCATGGCTTTTTCGGCATTGTTGATCTTGGCTTCAATCGGCTCGTTTATGGTGAAAGGACTAAACTTTGGTTTGGACTTTACTGGTGGGACGGCAGTTGAAGTTGGATTCTCGCAGCCAGCAGACTTAGCAAAGGTACGTAGTGTATTAGCCGAGAGCGGTTTTGCCGATGCCTCTGTGCAACTTTTTGGTTCAAGCCAAGAGGTATTAGTACGACTCGCCCCTCGTGGGGACGACGTGAAAGCTGAAGTATTAGGTAACCAACTCATCTCCGCGCTGAAACAAGCGGATGAAAGTGTGGTGATGCGCCGCATTGAATTCGTAGGTCCAAGTGTTGGTGAAGATCTCAAAGAGCAGGGTGGCTTGGCGATGCTAACCGCGCTTATCTGTATCTTGATTTACGTTGCTTTTCGTTTTGAATGGCGCTTTGCAGTAGGTGCGGTATTTGCACTTTTCCACGATGTTGTACTGACAATGGGTCTGTTCTCAATCTTAGGTCTGGAGTTTGACTTAACTATTTTGGCGGCAATATTGGCGGTAATAGGTTACTCACTTAACGATACTATTGTTGTGTCTGACCGTATTCGTGAAAACTTCCGTAAAGTACGTATTGATGACACCTTAGAGATCATCAACATTTCACTGACACAAACGCTTAATCGTACATTAGTGACCTCAATCACAACTATCCTTGTATTGATTGCGCTATTCGTATGGGGTGGTCAAACCATTCATGGTTTTGCGACGGCCTTGCTGTTTGGTGTGTTTATCGGTACGTATTCTTCTGTTTATGTAGCGAGCTCAGTTGCAGTAGCAATGGGCGTTAGCAAAGAAGATTTGATCCCGGTAGAAGTTGAAAAAGAAGGTGCAGACCTAGACGCTATGCCTTAATCATGGAATTTGATGTAATAATCGAAAGCGGCTTTTTGGCCGCTTTTTTGTTGCCTGTAAAACGTCATTTTATTGTTTCTAAAATATTACATTACTATATAATGATAATCGTTATCAATAAAGGAGATACTTATGTACAAATTTGCGATAGCGGTTGGTGTACTGACATTAATGACCGCATGTTCTAAGCAACCTGAGCTTGAGCAACAAACCGGATCTGTAACTACAGAAGCAACCTCATCTTTAGCACAATACAAAGTTCAAGCAGAGGCCTTACTTGCAGATATTCGTATCGAGAAAGATGCTGCAGCACTTGAAACACAATCCGCCGATCTTGTGGCTCTCTCTAGAACTTTGCTAAATGAGTTTGTGGCTAAGTACCCTCAGTGCCAGACTTATCTAGATGCCTTGGATAAGGCTGCGGATATCATTCCTACTTTACCACTTGAAGAGATCGAAACGGGCTATCACGCAGATGGTAAATTACCCAAGTTTGATGACCCGGTTTGCTACCATGCAAAAGACTTATTAGTGCATCCAGCAACTGTTCAAGCGATTGCTATGAAAGGCTTTAGTGGCGCTGAAGACTATAAGAGTGCAGAGATGGAAATTGTGGAAGTGATTGCACACTTTGATCAGGTAGAGCGGGCGCTAAAGTAAGCGGTTGAAAATCATTCAATTGCAAATTGGGTACATTTCACCCGATTGACATATATCTGTCATACTCTGTTGCTACCGTGCGCGATTATACTTTTACAGTGAGTTTAATGCTGTGGATCCTTCGCGCACGTTAGTACTTAATACAATAATAAAAGAAAAAGCTGTATTTACTCTGTTTCAGCCAATCTACGATCTTGCGAAACGCCAAATTTTAGGGTTTGAAGCATTAAGTCGTGGCATGTCCGGTTCATTGTTGGAGTCTCCAGACAAGCTTTTTGCGATTGCGAGTAAGCTGGAGCGTTTGTCAGAGCTGGAGATTATCTGTCGTGAAGCCGCTATTAAGCAGTTTGTCTCACTCAACCTTCCTGGTAAGCTATTTTTAAACGTTAGTCCAAAAGCGTTACTTGATCCGAGCCACCCAAAGGGCGAAACCAAACATCTCACAGAGGTGTATGGGCTCGATCCCAAGCGTGTCGTCATTGAAGTGACTGAGCAAGACAAAGTAGATGACGCGAATCTGTTACTAACTACAATTACCCATTATCGAGAACTTGGATTTCAAATTGCGATTGATGATTTGGGAGCTGGTTATTCTGGTCTCAAAAAGTGGTCGGAGTTATGCCCTGACTACGTCAAAGTCGACAGATACTTCATCGACCATTGTGACCAAAGTGTGGTGAAACGCGAGTTTTTAAAGTCCATTATCGAGCTTGCTAAAGCCACCAGTACTCAAGTAATTGCCGAGGGAATTGAGCGGATGGAGGAGCTAAAGCTGATAGAGCAGCTCGGTATTGTAAACGCTCAAGGCTTTCTGCTCGCGAAGCCAACTCGAAAGCCACCGACAGAGCTGGCGTTGTTAAAATCCCTTCATTCGGAAGTTCGTTCCAGTGTCAATCAATTTGAGCAGTCGATGGCAATCGGTTGGCTTGCCAAAGAGGCCAATGCTATCCATGAATGTACGCAATGTATCGATGCTCATAGGTTGTTTGAACAAGATCGTAAGCTCACCAGCCTTGCTGTGGTGAATGATGCTAGAGAGCCTGTAGGGCTGCTACACAGAGATCAACTGACTGAGGTGTTTGCGGCACCATACGGTCATGCACTCTTCGATAAGAAATCAGTGATTAAGTTGATGGATAAACAGCCGTTAGTGGTGGATGAACAGCAAGAGCTTGATACGGTGAGTAAGCAAATAACCGACCATGAATTTGATATTCGACGCCATATCATTATTACTAGAGATGGTCGTTATCTTGGCTTAGCGCCCTTGAGAGATATACTCAAGCACATCACAGAAGAAAAAATTCGTCATGCTCAACATGCCAATCCATTAACCATGTTGCCGGGCAATGTCGCGATAAATGAGGCAATAGAGCAAAGGTTACGTTCACATCATGACTTTTCTCTTGCATACATCGACCTTAATCATTTTAAACAGTTTAATGATTTATA
Organism: Pseudoalteromonas sp. Of11M-6; assembly: GCF_022347905.1. Taxonomy (NCBI): domain Bacteria; kingdom Pseudomonadati; phylum Pseudomonadota; class Gammaproteobacteria; order Alteromonadales; family Pseudoalteromonadaceae; genus Pseudoalteromonas; species Pseudoalteromonas sp. Of11M-6. The sequence goes on from NZ_JAKRFW010000037.1 coordinate 29,584, forward strand.
TGGGTATGCCAGTGGCGATAGCGTGATTAAGCTACTTGCCGAGGTGACAGTTGATGTATGTGCACAGAGCTCAAGCTTTGTCGGGCATATCGGGGGCGACGACTTTATGGTGGTGTTCGATAATAATGATGCAGAAGTGTTGTGCCATGAGATTATCACTCAGTTTGAGCTTAAATCAAAAGCCTTTTTTACTCCCGAGCATGTTAGTGCAGGCGGTTACTGGGCAACAAATCGTGAAGGTCAAAAGCAATTTGTACCTTTACTCACTTTATCGATTGGCTTAGTGAGACCAGATTTACAACACTGTATTAATTCGCATCAAGTTGCAGCTTTAGCAACAGATGCTAAGAAAGAAGCAAAGCGCTATCGTAATAGCTATTTATTTGTCTGTAACCGTCGTAAGCCTACGGTATCGACTGTACGACTGGAAAATGCAGGTTGACTATATTTTTAATTACGCAATAGTAATAGCAATCCGTAAAAATACTTTTGATTGTAGTATTATTTCCCCTAAAGAGGGTTGTGCGATGAAGTTAAAGTTGAGTGTAACTATCTCTGCTCTGGTGTTTCAAAGTGCTTGTATTGCAGCGCAATCCCCCGAGTTAATCTATGTCGCGAAAGAAGCGCGAACCTTGTACGATCGCGATCTTTATCTTTATGAATTACTAGAAAAGGCACTGGCTGCTGCTAAGTACTCAGCTCAAATCGAACACATCAAGATCCATCCTCATCAACAGCGTACGTTAATGGCACTAAGCCGAGGTAAGGTTGATTTACACTGGTCTATGACCAGCCCCGCACGCGAGCAAATCGCTATTCCCATTAAAGTCCCACTGTATGATGGACTTATTGGTAAACGCGTGCTGATTGTTCATAAAGATGTTTATCCAGCCATAAAAACGGTTCGTTCGCTTGATGAATTAAAGCGCTTTACCGCGGTACAAGGACACGATTGGCCCGATACTAAAATTCTTAGTTATAACGGTCTGAAGGTCAGGCCTATTTCCGATTATCAAACCATGTTTAATTTAATCGCGGATAAAAAAGCGGATTATTTTCCACGCTCGGTGATTGAGGCAAATTCAGAATTGATCGCACAAAATAACGAAAACCTCATGATCGTACCTGATTTTCACCTTGAGTATTCAACCGCTTTTTACTTCTTTGTGAATAAAGACAAGCCAAAACTTGCTTATGCACTCGAGGAGGGGCTTGCTAAGCTTAAAGAGTCTGGTGAATTAAAACGATTAAAACAAAAATATCGTTTAGTGTTACCGCCTGAAGGTGAAGGCATCAAATTGAATAACCCTTACTTTGCAAAAAACTACTAGCGTTTCTTGCGCAAGCTTGGGAGTGCGTAATCGTACTCTTCTTTGTATGTTAGGGCTGTTAAAGCTATCATAATTCCACATTTTGCTGAGTACAGAATATATCCTGCAATATCGGAAGAGTAGAAAAAGAAAGTCACATCATAGCCTTTACCATTTCTTAGGTAATTTTCGACAATAGTAGCGAATGTGAACAAAGCTCCTAAGATAGCCAACCATGGAAATATATTATCCGCAAAGGTGTATTTAATTTTATATCTTGGGAAAAGTTTTTTGGTTAATTCTGTCCGGTAAGTGAGTGGGGCGAGCACTATTAACTCGATAATTAGGTGAATGCCGAAAATCAAACTATTCTGAAATAATCTATTCTCAGGGGAAGATGATAGGCTAATTAATCCGGTTGAAAACACGAGTGTTTCAAGAACAAAGGGAGTCAGGCATAAGATGGACAGAATACATATGTTCACATCCTTCAGTCGTAACCCCACACCAAAACAGAGAGATATAAGTGCCGTGTACGTCAGAAAAAAGTGAAAATTAACATCGTGTATAATGAAGACTCCTACTACAACTAAGACATATGGTAGTAGTAAGTCTCCGAGTGCGAATTTTCTTTCCATAACTAACAATAATCTTTAATTGGCTTTGCTAGATTTGGTATTTGCATTAGCTTCAGCACTGTTAGCTGCTGGTTCATCTGGCATCCAAATACCACCACCAGAAACTTTTTTACATTCTTTCAAATTTAGTTTTTGCATTATCATAGTCCTTATTAAGTTTGCTTGATCTCTACGCAATCAAGCATTCAAACTTTAGGTTGCATATATTATTGCAATTATAACAAACAAAGAAGTCTCTTGAGACTACTAAAACTGAAACTCTCTGTGGGTACAAACTTAACACCAAATAAACACAAGGTGAATGAAAAATTAAAGAAATTTTTCAATTAACAGTTTATATAAATTTACACTTGGCTAATTGCATGAAAAATAAGAATAAAGTTGACTTATTACACTTTGAATTTGGCCATCTCAATCTCTAGATTTCCAGATAAAGATTTAATTGTATCAGTCGCTTTATGTGCTTTTTCAGACACACTTGCCGTCTGTGAGGCCGTGTCAGAGATAACAACGACACGTTTGGCTGTATCTTCTCCTGCATCCAACTGTTCTTTGGCTGCTTGAGCTATTTGATGACTCATCTGCGATATAGATTTTAAAGAATCGGCGACTTGTACAAGCGCTTGAGATGCCTTAGATGACATACTCACCGTTTTTTCGCTTGTTGCAATGCTCAAGCTTACAGAAGCCTTCGCATCTTGAGTTGCACTTTGCAGTTTAGTGATCATGGTACGGATCTCTTCTGTACTGGTTTGAGTGCGCTGAGCAAGCTGTCTGACCTCGTCCGCTACGACAGCAAAGCCTCGTCCTTGCTCTCCAGCTCGAGCAGCTTCTATTGCTGCATTGAGGGCTAATAAATTGGTTTGCTCGGCGATAGATTGGATAACGGTAAGTACATTAGCGATATTAGATACTTCTTCATCTAGTACTTGAATATTATTACCAGCGCTGTCAATTTGTTGCTCTAATAATGCAATTTCAGTTGCTGCTTGAGCTGTCAGTTTGTCGGCAGCATTACCTTGCTTTTCAGCCTCTTGAACTGAATCCGCAGCTTGCTCCGCATGTTCGACAACGGTTTGTGCTGATGCTGTGAGTTCGGTAATTGCTGAAGCCACCATTTGAGTTTCTGCATTTAAACTACGAGTTAGATTCTCAAGTTCTACTGAGCGTACCTCACTGTCTGATGTTTGGTTTTGTAGCGCCTTAGTTGCTTCTTTAAGCCCTTCAACTACTCCTTTTAATCCGCCTTGCATATAGTCCATGGCTGCGAGAATACTATAATCTTGGCAGTCAGCAGTATTGATAGGTGTAGTTAGGTTTCCTCTTGAAACATGTTTTACGATTTCGAGCACATCATTGATTTCAGCACCAAGTTTGTTATTCAAAGACAGTCCAAACCGCGCAAGTGCGGTGGTCAATGCAACGGCAACCGCTAAAGAAAGTGCGACTAACCAGATTGCGGTGTCCCAATAACGATCGTTTACTTCTTTGTAGCTAATACCTGTGCCGACATACCAGCCAAACCCTGGTGTTTTTTGTACCACTGAAGTCAGGTCGACAACTTCTCCATCTCGCAGTGAAGTCCAATTGTAGGTAATGATCCGATCAAATTGGTTACCGACTAAGCGCTTCACCATGCTGCCTATGCTTTTGCCGTCAGCATCTTCAAAGTCATTAAAGCTGGTGTTATGCAGTTGGGGGTCATGAGGTGTTGCTACGAAGTCCATTTTGTCATTAACAACATACACATACTCAGAGTCATGGTATTTATTTTCTCTTAAAACCTGAACTGCCATCTCTTTTGCTTGTTGCTCAGTCAGTTTCCCTTGCTCTGCAAAGCGCTCAAACTGTTTAACAATATTAACGGTGCTTTTCATTAATTGGTTGATACGCGCAATATTATCGCTTTCACTGGCATGGCGCAGAGCTTGAAGACCTACAAAGGCAACGGCAAGTAATGAAACAAATATTGCGGCGGCAAAGGTAATTATTTTTGCTTTTAATGTGAAACTAGAAAACACAGGATCGCCCCCTAAAAATACTCTCACTACATGATTTAGCATGTTTAGGGGGAAGTTGTAAGTAGGTTAATGCCCTAAGGAGACGATTTTGAGATGATATTTACTCATACTACCTAAAGACGATGACTAACTTGCATTAATTATGCTTATTTCTTCATCAGTTAATGGGCGGTATTCGCCCTCAGCAAGGGTTGGATCAAGTTCGATCCCTGCAATATTTTCTCTATGAAGTTCAACTACTTGGTTGCCAACTGCGGCAAGCATGCGTTTTACTTGATGATATTTTCCTTCGCAAATAGATAAGCGTAGTGCAAATTTATCAATAAGCTCCGCTTTTGCTGGCAGGGTTGCTTGTTTCTCACCATGTAGTTCAACGCCTTGTTCAAGCTGTGTTAGCGCTTCTTCAGTGAGTTCGTCGCGACTTTCTAGTACATAGGTTTTAAACTTTTGTTTCTTCGGCGAGGTGATTTGATGAGACCAATCACCATCGTTAGTGAGCAGTACTAAACCCGTGGTATCGATGTCCAGTCGACCTGCAACATGAAAATCTTTTAAGTTAGGTTCTTCAATTAAATCGAATACTGTTGGGTGTAATTCATCACTATTTGCACATACATAACCTTGTGGTTTGTTTAGCATATAGTAGCGTAAACCCAAATACTCTAGGCGTTCGCCATCAAAAGTAATGTGGTCTGCTGGGGTGACTTGGATGTCGCCTTTTTTGACGATATTGCCATTGACGGTAACGAGACCTTTTTTAATATTAATTTTGACCTTGCTGCGTGGCATCTCTGCAACGTGGCTCAAAAATTTCTCCAATCTACATGGAAATTTCATAGTTAAATAACTCGAATAATAAATTAGTTTTTGCGATAAATATCGGATAATAAATCATAGCAATGGACACTGAGCGCAAAATGCTCCCCGACCTTTGCGAGCAAAAGCTTCAGAGCACCTTCCGTGAGCATTTGTTTTTGCTCTAATGTTCTACCAGCCATCATATGGATCTGCAGGTGAATAAACCCTTGTTTGCCATCACCTAACTGAAAATGCTCAAAAGCAACAGCACGGGTTTTGACGGAAGTTGGATCAAACAAGCCACATGCACAGGCAAATTGCTGCACCTGTGATACTAACGCCTCGGTTTCAATTGGCAAATTAGCTGAGTGTTCAAGAATAAAGTGTGGCATGTGAAACTCCATGTTTTTGCATTAGGCTCAGAGTTTATGCTATTTATCAGGGGTTATTCCAGAAAAGAGTGAATTATTAGCATGCTGTCCTTATTTAAAGTCTCACCTTTGCTTAGCGATGAAGAAACCCAATGGTTAATTGATACCTTTGTCTGGGCATTTGAGCATTTTGATGGCGAGTACTTTTTAAATGAAACGCAGATCATTACTCCGACTCCTAGTTGTTTTCCAGAGCCGGTATCCAGTATTGAAGAGATGGCGGCGGTGGTTTTCTCCCGCGTAAAGTCCTACGCGGGGTTACAACAGTGGCCAATCACTTTGGTTGCGCCTGAACGCATGCTCGCGTCGACCAGCATGACTAAGCTAAACATTGCAGGGCGTTGGCGCGGTGAGCAAGCGGTTATCGCTGAATCGGCTGCGCCTATTTTGATTTCTTATAACCCTAACCAAATAAATCAGCCTCAAGATCTGATTGCCAGTTATGGAGGTGTCATGGCAAAAGTTTTAATTTTACAGCGTGGCGTGTTACCTCCAGGTGGGGAAGCGCAATTAGACGCGGCTTGTGATGTGCTGGCGAGCTTTTTTGGCTTTGGAGTCATGGTGTCTAATACCGTATATCACTTTAGGGGAGGATGTGGTTCTTGCTACAACCAATATGCCAACCGAAAAGCTGCACTGACGGAGCAGCAGAGTGTTTTTGTGCATGCCCTCGTATGTCATTTTAAAGGGGTGAAAGATGGTCATAAGCATCTTAAGTCACATCTTGTGAGCCAGTATAAAAAGGCGAAAAAGCAAATTAATACCTTAATGGATAACTCAGAGCGGGGTGATTTACTGGCCTTACAGGAGCATGCACATGCTCGTTTATCTTGATGAGTTTATTTTAATTGCGCTGGCACATTTTTTTGCTGTCGCAAGTCCAGGTCCCGATTTTGCGATAGTGCTTAAACAAAGTGTACAGCAGGGCAGAGCAAACGCCCTTTGGACAAGTTTTGGGGTTGGTCTTGGTATTTTAGTACATGTCAGTTATTGCTTATTGGGAGTTGCGTTACTGCTATCTCAATCTGAAACCTTGTTCACAGCAGTAAAATATATAGCCGCGCTTTACCTTGCTTACCTTGGTGTGCAAGCGTTGCGATATGCAAAACCCAATTCAGAGCAAGAAAATATCACTGCACATGCTGTTACTGAGTCTAATTGGACTGCGTTAAAACGGGGTTTTTTGGTCAATGCCTTAAATCCTAAAGCAACGCTGTTTTTCTTATCGCTTTTTACCCTAGTGATTGAGCCAACCACACCAAGCAGTGTGCAGTTGTTTTACGGTGTTTATATGGCATTGGCTACGTGGGCTTGGTTTTCGTTTTTATCTTTAGTTTTATCAAAAACAACGGTAAGACAATTTTTTCGTCGTGCAGGACATTGGTTTGATCGCGGGATCGGTGTGATCATGTTACTGCTTGCAGTAAGATTGGTGATCTAATGTGTGACAAAAACATTATTAACTTTAGCTTTGGTTCAAATATGTCGACTGCACGTTTGCTTGCTCGCTTACCACAAGCGAAGTTACTTGGAGTGGGGAAATTGCATGGCTATCGGCTGACTTTTGATATGTTGAGCACCGATGGTTCAGCCAAGTGTAGTATTACGCCGAGTACTGAAGCAAATAGCCATGTTTATGGCGTTTTGTATGCCTTGGATGAGCGAGAAAAAGCGCGTTTGGATGACATTGAAGGGGAGCGTTACAGCTGTCATTACTTGCCAGTTGAAAGGCTAGATGGCGGTATGGTGGACGCCTGGTGCTATATTGCTAACACCTTTGTGGAACATCAATTACCTTTCGATTGGTACGTACATCATGTGTTGGTCGGGGCAAAGGAGCATCAGTTTCCGACCAGCTATTTACAGGCAATTTCGGCGCAATCACACGTTACAGATAATAATAGTGACAGACAACAACAAGAATTAGCCATCTATCAATGTGATATTACGAAGTTAAATCTCAAAGCTTGACTGGTAACATCATGATTGGTTGTGGTAAAAAACCAAGGAAAAATAATGAAAATAAAACAATGGCTATTAACCTCAGGCCTAGTTGCTGCAAGTTTTCTTAGTGCACAGGCAAGCGCGGCAGTAAACCAACAGGATGTTGAAACTGCGGTAAAAAGCGCAATGACAAAGTTTAATATTCCAGGTTTGGCAATTGGTATTGTAGAAGGTGGTAAGGTTGTGATGACCAAGGGCTTCGGGGTGACGCATTTAAATAAGCCAACTAAGGTCAATGCGGATACCTTGTTTGGTATTGCATCCAACACCAAAGCTTTCACGGCAGCAGCGCTGGCGATGTTAATTGATCAAGGCAAACTGAGTTGGGATGACAAAGTCATTAAACATATTCCAGAATTTAAGCTTTACGATAGTTATGTTACTCAAGAGATGACTATCCGAGATTTATTAAGTCATCGAAGTGGATTGGGCCTTGGGGCAGGCGATCTTATGATCTGGCCTGATACTGATAAAACCATGCCAGAATTGCTAGCTGGTATTTCACATCTCAAACCTGATTCAAGTTTCCGTAGCCATTACGCTTATAACAATTTGATGTTTGTTGTTGCAGGAGAAGTCGTAAGCCGAGTCAGTGGCAAAGATTGGCGCGATTTTGTTGAGCAGGAAATGTTTACTAAGCTGGATATGGATGACTCAAAGGCTGGATTCTCTCGGATCCCGGCTAACAATAGTAATTGGGCGACTGGCCATATTCCGATGGATGGCAAACTTACGCCGTTCTTTGTTAATTACCTAGAAGATTTCCGTGGTGCTGGTGCCATTGCGTCTAACGTGGATGACATGACCAAGTGGTTACAAACTCAGCTTGAAGGTGGTCGCTTACCTTCTGGCGAGCAGCTATTTAGCCAAGAGCAACAAGTGCAAATGTGGCATCCACACATTACGCGTATTCCCGCAGCAAAAGCCGCAGAAGTATACCACCAACAGTTTAGAGGGTACGGCCTTGGCTGGGCGGTAGAAGACTACTTTGGTTATAAAAAGGTAGGTCACGGCGGTGGGATTTTAGGTATGGTGTCGCAAGTTGCGATGATCCCAGAGAAAAAATTGGGTGTGGTGGTCTTATCAAACCAACAAAAATACCCCGCACTTTCCGCGATTATCAATGAAGTGTTTGAAGATGCGCTTGGCCTAGAAGATAAAGACTGGGTGCAGATCATCGCCGATGATTACTTTAAGGCGCAACAAGATAAATACGCCAAAGCTGGGATAATCGAAGTTGCAAAACCACAGCCTGCTTTACCATTAAACAACTACACGGGAACACTAACTAGCGCTTGGTATGGCGATGTGGTAGTGGAAAAGCTCGGTAAGGAACTGCGCATTGATTTTACGCATACTAAGCGCTTAAAAGGGAAACTTGAGCACCTAACCGGTAACACCTTTGTGGTACGTTGGGATGAGCCATTACTTGAAGCAGATTCTTACATCAATTTTGTGATGGATAAATCTCAACGGGTTGAGTCTGCTGCGATGGAATTTGTTAATCCGGAAATAACCGACTTTAGTTTCGATTTCCATAACTTGGATTTAAAGGCGAAAGAAATCCAGCATTAGGATATACCAAAGTATCAAAGCCACAATTATGTGGCTTTGATATAGTGAAAGGATAGCTATTTAAATCAACCACGTCGCAAACTAACATAGGATGTATATTCGTTATGCGTACTGCAATTATTACTCATCCGTATTGCCGCAAGCATAAAATGACCGAGGAACATCCTGAGTGTCCTGCGAGGTTAGATGCGATATCAGACCGGTTGCTAGCGTCTGGACTTGATATCGCCATTGAGCACAAAACGGCGCTGAAAGCCGATACGTCACACTATGCATTGGTTCATGATCAAGCTATGATCAAAGAAGTAATGGATAAAATCCCTAATGAAGGGTTAACCGAGTTAGACGGCGACACTTGGCTTTGTCCTGATTCTATGAAAGCGATTGAACGCGCTGTTGGCGCAGGAATACTCGCGGTGGACGAAATAGTCGCAGGTAAACTTGATGCTGCATTTTGTTCTGTTAGACCTCCTGGGCACCACGCCAACCAAAGTACTTCATCGGGATTTTGTGTCTTTAATAATGTTGCCATTGCTGCCGCTTATGCCAAGACAAAGGGTGTAGATCGAGTGGCTATATTGGACATCGATGTACATCATGGTAATGGCACGCAAGATATTTTCAAAGACGATCATAGCGTATTACTTTGCTCTTTATTCCAACACCCTTTTTATCCAAATACCGCGATTGAGAATCATCAAACGCTAATCAATTCCCCGTTGAGTGCAGGAGCGGATGGCACAGACTTAAAAGCCTTGGTGGAGCAGCAATGGTTGCCTAAGCTGCGATCATTTAAACCTCAGCTCATTTTTATCAGTGCAGGGTTTGATGGTCATTTAGAAGATGATATGGGCGGACTCAAGTTTGTTGAACAAGATTATCAATGGTTTACTGAGCAAGTAGTCGAGTTTGCAAACTCATCGGACTGTTTGGGGATTATTTCCTACTTAGAAGGGGGCTATGATCTTTCTTCTTTAGGCCGCAGCGCCGTGACACATATCAAAGCGCTGGTTGAAGCCGGTTAGCTTAGACTTAATAAATCAAAAGCCTGCTGAGTATTGCTCAGTTGGATTTTGCTGACGCAACACTGGCCTTCGTCAACGAGATATTGTTGCACTAATTCGGTTAAATATTTCAAATCAATACCTTGTACGGGCGCACCTTGTGCGTTGCTGCAGCAATCGTTTGGGTATACTAGAATTAACCGTTTGAGTGACGCATCATCGAGCAGATGCGTTGCATCTCTAAGTGCTTTTTCATCTTCGATAAACTCTATACTTTGGTCTAATACCAGCAATAAAGGGTAGGTTTTTATCGCCATAATTTGTTCTTGGTCAAGTTATCAAAAGTGTCGCCCAGTATACTTCAAATTGGAATAATATTGCGAGAGTGTGCTTATGGTTGGTGATTCACGTCAGTTACAGATCAAAGAAGTATTTACCAATAGCTTGTTATGTTGCGATGAGCAAACCAGTCTATATGATGCGGTTGCGCAAATGCGAGCGAGCAGAGTGAGCTCGATCTTTATTACCCGTGCCGATGACATTATTGGTATCTGGACTGAGTCGGATTGCGTTAAGCTCAACTTTAACGACCCTGATTTTGCTCAGGTGCCGATCCGGGAAGTGATGACTACACCGGTGCAAAAAATTCAAATTGATAAAACCTTGAGCGAGGCGACGGTCAAATTCCACCAACTAGGGATCCGTCACTTACTCGTGGTGGACTCGGATAATCTGCCTTGTGGTGTGGTCTCTTTATCCGATATTGTGCGCAGCCAAGGGCTCGACCATTATTTACATTTTAGACCAATTGAGCAGCACTTTGACTCGAGCATTGTGATTTTAGACAGTGAAGACTGCGTCTCTGATGTTATCAATAATATGCGTGAGCTTAAGCTTACCGCTGTGCTGGTGTATAACCGTGAATTAAATGAGTATGGCATTATTACTCAGCGTGATATTGCGTATATTATTCTCAACCCAGATTGGCGTCAGCCTTGCTGGCAATTAGCCAGTTATCCGATGCTCTCCATGACGCCAAAAGACAGCCTATTCGATGCTTATCGGTTGATGACGGTAAACTCCATTCGTCATTTGGTGGTGACGTCACCAGATTCGCAACAAGTGATAGGGCTATTAGCGCTCAAAAATGTCCTGACTGAAATTGAAACTGCGTATTGTAGCGAGCTGGAAAAAGTCCTAGTACAACGTGATATTGCACTGCAAAAATCGGAGAAGAATCTTTATCTAGCTAACCGCATCATTGATGCTTCTCTCGATGGCATTATGATCACCAAAAGTTCAGGTGAAATAATCCAGATCAACCCAGCGTTTAGTGCGCTTACCGGCTACAAAGATTACGAAGTACTAGGGAAAAACCCAAGCATATTGAGCTCTGGGCTACATGATGAATGCTATTATCAGAGCATGTGGCAAACGCTCAGAGAAACTGGTGTGTGGCAGGGCGAGATCTGCAATCGTAAAAAGAGCGGTGAGATTTATGTTGAATGGCTCACGATTATTGAGATCAGAGAGCCGTACAGTGACGACATGCTTTACGCAGCCATTTTTAGTGACATTACGGAGCGTAAAAATGCTGAAGAAAAAATTGCTCGCTTAGCCTATTTTGATGAATTGACTGGGCTGCCTAATCGCCGCTTATTTTACGACAGACTCTCTATGGCATTGGCATCAGCGCACCGCTACAAGCAAAAACTCAGTGTGATGTTTATAGATTTAGACCGCTTTAAGGAAGTGAATGACTCTCTTGGCCACAGCGCCGGAGATGAGTTATTGGTACAGGTTAGCGAGCGGATAAAGTCTATTCTAAACGAAGGTGACACCTTAGCGCGACTTGGTGGCGACGAATTTGTTGTGCTACTGAGCGAAGTGAATGGCATGTCGGAGGTCATTGAGTTTGCTGACCAAATGTTGATGGCACTATCGAGCCCCTTTCAACTTGGTGATATGCAGGTGGCTGCAACAGCTTCGATGGGGGCTGCTATTTATCCCGAAGATGGTCATGATACGGAAACATTGCTTAAACACGCCGATGTTGCTATGTATCGCTCCAAAGAAGTAGGGCGCAACTCCTTTCAGTTATTCGAAGCTTCGATGAATGCACGCTCATTTGAGCGTTTATCCATGCTAAGCCGTTTTCAGAATGCCTTAGAAAATGATGAGTTTGAACTGCATTTTCAACCCTTGCAGTGCTTAACCAGTAGTCGTATTTCCAGTGTTGAGTGTTTGCTGCGCTGGCGTGACCCAAACCTTGGGATGATCTCACCGGCTCAATTTATTCCACTCGCAGAGGAGCTTGGGCTTATTATTCGCTTAGATCAGTGGGTAATAGATAAAGCCTGCCAGCACTTGGCTAAATGGCAACGCGCAGGTGTTGAGATTAGGCGCTTGGCGATTAATATCTCGGCGTCACATGTCACTCAAGGCGACCTGTATCAATGTGTTGCGCAGGCATTAAAGAAGCACAACGTCGACGGCAAGTATCTTGAGCTTGAGCTTACCGAAAATAGCTTTATCGGTAATCTGCTTGAGGCTAAGTACACCTTGAAAAAACTCAAGGAGCTGGGTGTAAAACTGGCGATTGATGACTTTGGTACAGGGTATTCTGCGCTGAGTTACTTGGCTAAACTGCCCATCGATATCCTAAAAATAGATGCTAGTTTTATTGCTAAAGTGCCCGATGAATATGGCAACAGCGAAATTGTTTCGGCAATTGTGGCGATGGCTAAGGCGCTAAACCTGCAAGTTGTAGCTGAGGGCGTAGAAAAGCCTGTACAGAAACGTTACCTGCGCAAGCTAGGTTGTCATACAATCCAAGGTTACGTCTTCTGTAAGCCACTTACAGAAGACGATTGGCATGCATTTTATTCGTCAGAGAAGGTGATTTCGTAAGAAGTAAACTTACGGATATTGATCACACCATTATCAAAAATAAGGTATTGGCCTTTGATCCCTTCAAGCACGCCTGATACTACAGGGTCTTTATCAAAGTTAAACGAGCTGATTTTACTCGGGTGCTGCTCTACAGGGAAAGTGAGATCAACCACTTCCTCGTCCAGCACTTCAATGGCGGTTGCACCAAAGAGTTCAGCAAGTTCGTCGAGCTTTGCTTGGATCTCGGGAATAAGCTTAGCAGCTTCTGCTTTGAGGTCTATTTCAGGATTGATGCCTTTGAGCATATTGCGCCAGTTAGTCTTATCGGCAATAAACTGAGCCAGTGCCACTTCCACTAATCCTGACTGGTGACGGGTCTGCACCTTAAAAATCGGCAGAGCTTGCGTTGCGCCTTGGTCTACCCAACGCGTTGGGATCTGCGTATGACGAGTGATCCCAACTTTAAGACCTGAGGTATTGGCCAAATACACATAGTGCGGGATCATACAGTTCTCTTCGCCCCATTGGGGTTCACGACAGGTGCCTTGATCATAGTGGCAGCTCTCTGGCTTCATAATGCACATGTCGCAGCTAGCGAGTTTTCTCATGCACACGAAACAGTGGCCTTGCGAATAGCTCTTTTTGGTTTTTTTACCACAGCTACTGCAAAATATATTGCCGGTGAAGGTAAGGGTAACTGGTTTACCAAAGTATTCGTTGAGCGATACTAAGTTATCACCCACGGGTAATTGATATTGGATAGGTTCAACAAGCGCTGACTTTAACTTGCTGAGTGTACCTTGTACTTGCATCTTTGCCCCTAAAAATGCTCATAAAAGGGTAGGATACCATTACAAACTTAGAAACGCAGTGTGTAAAAATGAAAAAGGCCAGCGTCGGGCTGGCCTTGCAAAGCTTAATGTGAATTAGCTTTCGCGTGCGATTGCACGATATGCGATATCTGTGCGGTACTCTACACCATCCCAGTGAATGTCTTTCACTAGAGAGTAGGCGCGTTTTTGCGCTTCGGTTACCGTGTGGCCAAGGGCCGTTGCACATAATACTCGACCACCTGCGGTGACTACATGCTCGCCATCTTGTTTAGTACCGGCATGGAACACTTTTTCGCCTTCAGGGTAGTTCACTTGAAGACCTGAAATAGCGTCACCCTTAGGGTAGTTCCCTGGGTAGCCACTAGCAGCAAGCACAATACCAACGGCAGCTCGCGGATCGAATTCAATCGATGTTTGATCAAGCTCTTCACGGTTTGCCGCTTCAATCAGCTCAACTAAATCAGATTGTAGGCGTAACATGATAGGTTGTGTTTCTGGGTCGCCAAAGCGGCAGTTATACTCGATAACTTTTGGTGTGCCATCCGCTGTGATCATCAAACCAGCGTATAGAAAACCTGTATAAGGGTGACCTTCTTTCGCCATACCTTCAACCGTTGGATTGATCACTTCAGCCATGATGCGGTCATGAATATCTGGCGTGACTACAGGAGCTGGAGAGTATGCACCCATACCACCTGTGTTTGGGCCTTTATCACCATCGTATGCACGTTTGTGATCTTGGCTGGTGGCAAAAGGAAGTACATTTTTGCCGTCAACCATGACGATGAAAGAGGCTTCTTCACCTTCTAAAAACTCTTCAATAACCACACGACTGCCCGCTTCGCCAAAAGCGTTACCCGCAAGCATATCGCGGATTGCTTCTTCCGCTTCCGCTTCGGTCATTGCCACAATGACCCCTTTACCAGCAGCAAGCCCATCAGCCTTAACGACGATAGGTGCCCCTTGTGCTTTCAAGTAGGCAAGCGCAGGCTCAATCTCTTCAAACGTTTGATAAGCCGCTGTTGGAATATCATGACGTGCTAAAAAGTCTTTAGTAAACGACTTCGAACCTTCCAACTGCGCTGCCGCTTGAGTAGGTCCAAAAATAGCTAAGCCTTCTTCACGGAAACGGTCAACTACACCGATAACCAGTGGCGCTTCAGGGCCAACAATGGTTAATTGCACATTGTTTTCTTTAGCAAAGACGACCAAGGCATCGATATCTTCAACGCCGATAGCTACGTTTTCGAGTTTAGGCTCAAGCGCAGTACCTGCGTTACCTGGTGCTACAAAAACCGTTTTTACAGATGGGTTTTGTGCGGCTTTGAACGCAAGCGCATGCTCACGTCCACCGCTGCCAATGACTAGTACATTCATGGCGAAATTTTCCTATTAAAGCTTTTTGAATTTTAAGGTCATGCGGTCGCTTTCCCCAATCGCTTTATATTGCGCTGCTTTTTCATCACCTAGCGCTAAGCGAGGTGGCAGAGTCCAGACGCCTTTTGGGTGATTGGCGCTGTCTAGTGGGTTGGCGTTAATGTCGCTGCTTGCAACTAATTCAAACCCAGCTTGCTTGGCGATATCAACAACATAACTTTGCTTCATATAACCTGACGACTTTTGATCATCAAGTTGACGGTGCTCAGGTAGGCGGTGTTCAACCACACCTAAAATGCCACCAGGTTTCAGTGCCTTATTAAACGCGTTGAACGCGCTAAGTACACCTTCATCCCCTTTACCCATGTACCAGTTATGTACGTTACGGAAGGTTAGTACCACGTCTGCACTGCCTTGTGGCGCAATATTACTGTGCGTCACTGGTGCAAATTCCGTGATCTTTACTTCACTATAGTCTGGGTTGGTTGCTACTTTTTCTTTGTAGCCTTTTAATGAGCGTTGATAGTAGCCAACATCTGAATCAGCAGGGAAGTGCGCTGCGTAATAGGTGCCTTGACCTTTAACCAGCGGCGCTAAAATCTCACTATACCAACCACCACCAGGTGCAATTTCTACCACGGTCATTGATGGCTCAATGCCAAAAAAAGCAAGCGTTTCACTTGGGTGGCGATATTGGTCTCGGGCTCTATTGCTCTCAGCTCGATTGTCGCTAGCAACGGCTTTTGCAATCGCGCTTGGTACTGCTTGGCTGGAGTTAGATTCTGTCGCGTTACAGCCCACTAAAGTGGTAAATACTGCAGCAGCGATAAGAGATTTCATACCTAGATTCATCGTTAGCTTCCTTCATTCTGTTATGATTATGCTGTAGCCAGAATACTGGAAATTAGCTGAAACAAAAAGCGCGAAACTCATAAGTTTCGCGCTTTATTGATTAATGGCGGAAGTGGCGCATGCCGGTAAACACCATTGCCATTCCCGCTTCATCAGCGGCGGCAATCACCTCTTCATCACGCATTGAACCACCCGGCTGAATTACCGCAGTGATACCCGCAGCCGCAGCGGCGTCAATGCCATCACGGAATGGGAAGAACGCATCAGAAGCCATCACAGAACCTGGAACTTCTAGGTTCTCGTCTGCGGCTTTAATCCCTGCGATTTTTGCAGAGTATACGCGGCTCATTTGGCCTGCGCCCACACCAATAGTCATCCCATCACGAGCGTAAACAATCGCGTTGGACTTAACAAATTTAGCGACTTTCCAGCAGAACAGTAGATCTTTTAGTTCTTGCTCTGTAGGTTGACGTTTCGAAACCACCTTAAGGTCGTCCAAACCAACCATACCTTGGTCACGATCTTGTACTAAGATACCGCCATTAACACGCTTAATATCAGTACCTGTGGTTTTGTTTGACCACTGACCACATTCTAGTAAACGTACATTTTGCTTTGCAGCAACGATTTGTGCGGCTTCTTCTGATACGCTCGGCGCGATGATAACTTCAACAAACTGACGCGCTACGATGGCTTCCGCCGTGTCGCCGTCTAGCTCTCGGTTAAAGGCGATGATACCACCGAAGGCAGAAGTTGGGTCGGTCTTAAACGCGCGGTCATAGGCAGCAAGAATGTTTTCATCTACCGCAACACCACAAGGGTTTGCGTGTTTTACGATAACACAAGCCGGCTTATCAAACTCTTTAACACACTCAAGTGCTGCATCGGTATCAGCGATATTGTTATAAGACAGCGCTTTACCTTGAAGTTGTTTAGCCGTTGCGACGGATGCTTCTTCAATGTCGTTTTCAACATAGAAAGCAGCATCTTGATGCGAGTTTTCACCGTAGCGCATATCTTGCTTCTTGGTGAATTGCATATTGATAGTGCGAGGGAATTTGGTTTCCTCAGCTGCTTCTTCCGTATAATCCGCAACCATTTTACCGAAGTAGTTGGCAATCATGCCGTCATACTGTGCGGTATGCTCGTAGGCCGCAATAGCAAGGTCGAAACGTGTCTTGTATGTTGTAGAGCCAGAGTTTGCCTTCATTTCTTCAATGACACGGCTGTAGTCACTCGCATTTACAACAATGGTCACGTCTTTGTGGTTCTTAGCCGCAGCACGAACCATAGTTGGACCACCAATATCGATATTTTCGATTGCATCTTCTAGGCTACAGTCAGCTTTCGCAACAGTTTGTGCGAAGGGGTATAAGTTGACTACTACCATATCGATTGCTGAAATATTGTTTTCAGTCATGACGTCTTCGTCTTGACCGCGACGTCCTAAGATACCGCCGTGCACTTTTGGGTGAAGCGTTTTAACGCGACCATCCATGATTTCTGGGTGGCCAGTGTAATCAGATACTTCTGTTACTTTAATGCCGTTGTCTGCAAGTAGTTTGCAAGTACCGCCAGTTGATAAAATTTCTACGCCTTGAGCTGCAAGTGCTGTGGCGAATTCAACGATACCGGTTTTATCTGACACGCTTAGTAGGGCGCGACGAATTGGACGATGTATATCCATGATGGTTCAGGTTTCCTCAATGATTAGTTAAGGGCTAGCTTAGAAAGCCGGTATTTTAGCGCATTATTGTTAAGATGACGATGTTAAAAGGCGAGATAAACATGAGAAAAGTGCGATATGAAAAGGATAAATGTCCGCTAGATGCTGAATTTTAAACAATAAAAAAGCACCTGAAGGTGCTTTTTTATCAACTAAATTTTACTAGCAGTGCTTAGTTCATGCCGTATTTTTTTAGCTTCTTACGAAGTGTGCCACGGTTAATGCCTAAAAGGATCGCTGCACGAGTCTGGTTACCACGAGTATAAGTCATAACCTCTTCAAGTAGAGGTGCTTCAAGCTCAGAAAGAACTAACTCATAAACGTCTTGTACGTCTTGACCATTAAGCTGCTTTAGGTAGTGATGTACAGCTTTTTTAACTGCATCGCGCAAAGGTTGCGGTTTCTCTTGTGACTGAACATGAGCGTTAGTAATAAATGGAGAAGTCACATTTTGTTCGAACATCGTTATGTCTCTTTCTTAGTTAGCCTGAAGGATGAATAAATTCATTCACCCTAATGTTTCAAAATAGTCTTCTAATGCCTCGATTTGCGCTTCTGGCGTCTCCAAGGCATTGAATACTCGCCTAAATTGACCTTCTTGGTCATGGGCCTGCAAATACCAAGATACATGCTTGCGTGCGATGCGCGCTCCCATTGGCTCACCATAGAATTGATGAAGATTTACTAAGTGCTCCATCAATATTGCTCGAACCTCTGCTATTTCAGGTTCTGGCAAATGTTCACCGGTTTGCAAATAGTGGTCTATTTCTCGGAAAATCCAAGGACGACCTTGGGCGGCTCGACCAATCATAATGGCATCTGCGCCCGTGTATTCCAGCACCTGTTTCGCTTTTTCAGGAGACGTAATGTCACCGTTTGCTACCACAGGAATAGATACTGAACGTTTAATTTCTCTGATCGTGGCGTATTCAGCTTCGCCCTTATACATACATGCTCTTGTACGGCCATGCACGGCTAGCGAAGCAATGCCTCGACGTTCAGCTATGCGAGCAATCTCAACACCGTTACGATTGTCTGTGTCCCATCCTGTACGGATTTTTAACGACACAGGTACGTCAACGGCAGCAACCACAGCGGTGACGATTTCGTCAACCAACTCTGGATATTGCAACAATGCTGAGCCTGCAAGCTTCTTGTTCACTTTCTTAGCGGGGCAGCCCATATTGATATCTATGATCTGCGCACCGTTTGCGACATTAAATTGTGCTGCTTGCGCCATCAACTCAGGATCTGCTCCTGCGATTTGTACTGAGCGAATGCCCGATTCACCGCTGTGATCCATGCGATTTTGCGACTTATCGGTTTTCCACACTTTTGGATTTGAAGACAACATTTCTGATACCGCAAGCCCAGCACCTAGACGTCGACACAGTTGTCGAAACGGTCTGTCGGTGATCCCAGCCATTGGTGCTACGATAAGATTGTTTTCAAGTTGGTATGGACCAATACGCACTACAGTTTAATCCGCCTTACCTCAAGGGGCGCTAAGTTTACGGTTTTTTTCGCAAAAATCAAAGGTTATAAATTGAACATAATTGCTTTTTTTTGAACTTTATGGGTTGACATTTGATAACAACCTGAGAGCCCAGATAATTTGCACGAAATTTATGCAAAAACAATTTTAAAGGTACAATTTGAGCCGAAAATTTAAGCTGTGAAAAATGCGTAAAGCCTGTTAATTACAGGCTTTACCAGTTAAAACTTACTAACTTTCATTGACTCGCTGGTACTTTTGTCAGCGTTACGTTAGCAGCCTTATTTTTTCACACCGCTGACGCGCGTCCATTCACCCTGTTGAGCAATGTTGTCTAGCTTTAAAAATGGTGCATAAACATCCGCAACAGATTGCGCTTGCTCTTCTAAAATACCAGACATGGCGATGGCACCTTTGTCGCCCAAGAAGCCGAGAATGATTTCGTGTAGCTCTCTCAGCGGCTGTGCAAGAATATTAGCAACAACGATATCAGCACTGAATTGCGGCTGATTTTCAGGTAAATACACTTCTAGTTTATCTGCAACGCCATTGCGCTCGGCATTATCGCGGCTTGCGATAAGCGCTTGTGGATCGATATCAATACCAATTACACGCTCAGCGCCCAATTTGATTGCTGCAATGCCTAAAATCCCAGAGCCACAGCCAAAATCAACGACCGTTTTACCGCTGAGGTCTTGTTGTTCTAACCATTGCAGGCAAAGTGCGGTTGTAGCATGGGTACCAGTACCAAATGCAAGACCAGGATCCAGCAGCACATTGACGGCATTGGGATCTGGCACATCACGCCAGCTTGGGCAAATCCATAATCTCTCGCCAAACTTAATTGGGTGGAAATTATCCATCCACTCGCGTTCCCAGTCTTTGTCTTCTAGCTGTTCAAGCTTGTAGTTTAACGGCTTGTCATATTGTGACTGGACAAAGTCAACGACTGCTTGCATATCATGATTCGCTTCAAATAAACCGATCACCGTTGTCTCAGGCCATAAGATGACTTCGCCAGGTTTTGGTTCGTAAACGGGATTGTTTTTACTATCCATGAATGTGACAGACGGACAACCGACATCCATAAGCATATCGCTTAACGCATCGGCATCGGCTTTATCTGAATAAATTCGGATTTGGATCCAAGCCATGTGTGTATACCTATTTAATCCAATTACTATAAAAAAGGCCGCTGAATAGCGGCCTTAATCTTATTTGCTACTTTTTAGCCCTTAACGTCTAAAAAGCTCTTTAATAGATCTGAGCGAGAAGGGTGGCGCAGCTTACGTAGTGCTTTAGCTTCAATCTGACGAATACGCTCACGTGTTACATCAAACTGTTTACCCACTTCTTCTAACGTGTGGTCTGTATTCATATCGATACCAAAACGCATACGTAGTACTTTAGCTTCACGAGCTGTAAGACCTGCCAGTACTTCGTTGGTCGCGCCACGAAGACTTTCCATCGTTGCTGAATCAATCGGCGACTCGATAGTTGTGTCTTCGATAAAGTCACCAAGATGTGAATCTTCATCATCACCAATTGGCGTCTCCATTGAGATTGGCTCTTTGGCGATCTTTAACACTTTGCGGATCTTGTCTTCAGGCATCATCATACGTTCTGCCAATTCTTCAGGACTTGGCTCTCGGCCCATTTCCTGTAGCATTTGACGAGAGATACGATTCAGTTTGTTGATTGTTTCAATCATATGCACTGGAATACGGATAGTTCTTGCCTGGTCCGCAATTGAGCGAGTAATCGCCTGACGGATCCACCACGTTGCGTATGTTGAAAACTTGTAACCACGACGGTATTCAAATTTATCAACCGCTTTCATCAGACCGATGTTACCTTCTTGGATTAGATCCAAGAACTGCAGACCACGGTTGGTATACTTTTTAGCGATTGAAATTACAAGACGTAAGTTCGCTTCAACCATTTCTTTCTTCGCACGGCGAGCTTTTGCTTCACCAATACTCATGCGACGGTTGATGTCTTTAATACGCTCAATGCTAAGACCAGTGCTATCTTCAAACGCTTTAAGCTTGTTAACACAACGCTCGATTTCAGGTTTTACTTCAGCAAGTTTTGCTGAGTGTTTTTCACCTGATGCAATTTCAGCATCGATCCATGCGGTATCGGTTTCGTTATTAGCAAAGTGCTTAACGAAAACCTTTTTTGGTACCTTGGCAATTTGAACTGCTTGTTTCATGATGATGCGTTCTTGAACACGCACTTTATCCATCATGTCGCGCATGTTATTTACCATGCGGTCAAATTGCTTAGGAACTAACTTGAAAGTACGGAAGTGATCGCCGATTTCCTGAATTGCAGCTTTCGCATCTGGGTGCGAGCGACCTTTACTTTCAAAAATTTCTCGCGCGGCATTGTACAGCGTACGAAGATGTTCAAAATGCTCGCGAGCTTCTTCAGGATCTGGGCCAGAATCGCCTTCTTCTGAGTCGTCATCGTCATCATCTTCATCATCATCTTCGTCATCCAAGTCTTCATCACTTAGCTCAGAACCGATGTGTGTTGCTGAAATTGGCGCTTCGTTTTCCTCGACAGCATTAGGATCAAAGAAACCAGAAACAATGTCGCTTAGGCGCATTTCTTCCGCTTCGTACTTGTCCCATTGTTCTAGAAGATAAGTAATGGCTTCAGGGTATTCTGCAACAGAAATCTGTACTTGGTTGATCCCTTCTTCAATACGCTTAGCGATTTGGATTTCGCCTTCACGAGTTAGAAGTTCAACCGTACCCATTTCACGCATGTACATACGAACAGGGTCAGTTGTGCGGCCAATTTCTTTTTCTACTGTTGCTAAAGCCGCAGCTGCCGCTTCCGCAGCATCCTCATCTGTTGTTGTTTCTTGCATCATCAACTCGTCAGCATCAGGCGCATTTTCAGAGACCTGAATACCCATATCGTTGATCATGCTGATGATATCTTCTACCTGATCTGAGTCTATGATGTCTTGTGGAAGATGATCGTTAACTTCTGCAAAAGTTAAATAACCTTGCTCTTTACCTTTCTGAATCAGAAGTTTGAGTTGTGACTGAGGAGATTGATCCATAGAGAAATTTGCTTCCACTCTGAAAAGTTGATACAACAGGCGCCAGCTATTTAACAGCTAAATTTTGATGACGCAGTGAATAGAACATTATAGCACCGAAAATTGCTATTGACTAGAACTTCTACTGTTTAAGCGCTTGGGTAAGGAGTGCGCATTCTAGCCGCTCATCATTTGTTAGGCCTTCGGTTTTCTCCTTTATTAATAGGGTCTCTAGGCGATAATTTAAACACTGATCTTCAATAAATTGAAAAGTATTTTTAAATTCGTCTTCTAGCCTATCTTCAGCAACGCCATGTTGCCACACCGCAAGCTTTTTCAAGGCATCGAATTCAGCTTGGTCGCGATAATGTTCAAGTAACTGCGCTGTGTTTATTTGCGGGTTATCGTGACATAACATTTGTAAGCTCAGTAGCAGCTGAATACCTGGGATCGCCATTTCACCGAGTTCAGGCATATACTCAACCGTTTGCGCAAGCTGTGGATGTTGGAGCAGTAAGCCAATCGCTCGACGCATTGGCGTGACTTTAAATTGGCGCTCAATTTTATTCTGCTGTTTGTTACTTGCCAATTTAGCACTAAGTTGCTCACGAGTACGACCAATTAATCTAGCTAAGGTAGTTAACAAACTCTCTTGGTAGTAGTCACTGGGTATTTTGCTGATCAGTGGAATGGCATCGGTAAGCAGCTTGGATTTGCCTGCATCATTTGTAAGGTCGCATTGCTCGCGTAATTTGGTAAACAATACTTGCGTATAATCGGTTGCCGTGTCCAGCCGCGCTTCAAAGGCGTCTTTGCCTTCTTGCTGTACTAATGAGTCTGGATCTTCACCATCAGGTAAAAAGACAAACTGTAGAGACTTACCGTCTTTTAAGTTAGGTAAAGCATGGTCAAGTGCACGCCAAGCCGCATCGCGGCCAGCTCTGTCACCGTCATAGCAGCATATCACTCTGTTGGTATTTCGAAACAAAGTTTGCATATGTTCAGCTGTGGTTGCAGTGCCTAACGCGGCAACGGCGTAATCAATGCCTTTTTCTGCAAGGGCAACGACGTCCATATAGCCTTCCACAATCAACACTTTATCTAATTGCTTATGGGCTTGTTTAGCTTCATAAAAACCATAAAGTTCGAAACTTTTATGGAAAATGCGTGTTTCAGGCGAGTTTAGATATTTAGGGCCTTGATCTGCACCCATTATCCTTCCGCCAAATGCGATGACACGACCACGTTTATCACGAATAGGGAACATCAAGCGATCGCGGAAGAAGTCAAATTGGCGGCCAGCTGACTTTTCTGATGCTAATTTCAAATCAAGTAGCTGCTGTTTGTGCTCAGGCTTGCGGGCTATTTGATTACACAATGACTCCCATTCAGGTGGTGCATAACCAATCATAAACTTTTGTACAGTTTCGCCACTCAGGCCGCGGCCTTTTACGTAGTCAATTACTTGAGTGGCATT
This sequence comes from Pseudoalteromonas sp. Of11M-6, assembly GCF_022347905.1. Classification (NCBI taxonomy): domain Bacteria; kingdom Pseudomonadati; phylum Pseudomonadota; class Gammaproteobacteria; order Alteromonadales; family Pseudoalteromonadaceae; genus Pseudoalteromonas; species Pseudoalteromonas sp. Of11M-6. Next base: position 53,075 of record NZ_JAKRFW010000037.1, read on the forward strand.
GCTATGGTGTTTTAACTGATGCTGGTAAAACTTAGCGGCTTGGAGCATTAAGTCATAGTCAGACTTTTTTTCTTCCATTGAACGCTGCGGCCCTTGCGGGGCGTTTTCGCGTGGTACTTCTAAGTTTAATAGGGCGGCTAATTCTTCAATAGCATCGACAAACTCAAGCTTGTCGTATTCCATTAAAAAGGAAATTGCGTTGCCATTAGCACCACAGCCGAAGCAATGATAAAACTGTTTATCACGTGACACGGTAAATGAAGGCGTTTTTTCATTGTGAAATGGACAGCAGGCTTGATAGTCTTTTCCTGCTTTTTTTAATCCCACACGACCGTCTATGAGCTCGACAATGTCCGCTCTTGCGAGCAAGTCATCAATAAACTGTCTAGGGATTTTGCCTTTCATTTAAGTTCCGAAGTTGTATTAGTGAGTGAGCGCATTATATCAAGGAGCAACGAGAAAAAATCAACTTAATTCAATTAAGGTATCTTATTAGCGCTGCATTGATACGCATGACGCCTAAAACGAAGAAACCGAGCACTAGGCTCGGTTCACTTATCAATCATACAATTGTATGTGGGCTTAAGCGGTAAGTCTTTGCTTAATTAAACCTGAGACTTTACCCATATCAGCACGACCTTCAGCTTCTGCTTTAATCGCACCCATTACTTTGCCCATGTCTTGCATGCCTGACGCACCAGTTTGTGCAATCACGGCATCAATTAGCTCGACAAGTTCATCTTCGCTAAGTGGCTTAGGAAGGAATGTCTCAAGTACGCTAATTTCGTTAGCTTCGATATCAGCTAAGTCTTCACGCCCTGCATCTTTATACTGGGTATAAGAATCGCGACGCTGCTTGACCAACTTAACTAAAACCGCAGTAATGCCTGCGTCGTCTAGTGTAGTTTGGTTGTCGATTTCTCGCTGTTTAATTTCAGCAAGTACCGCACGAATCGCGCCAAGACGAAGTTTCTCTTTGGCTTTCATCGCTTCTTTTTGCGCGTCTTTTAGCGTAACTAATAAGCTCATTGATACAAGACCAATACTGATTAGTATAATTTAACGCGACGTGCGTTTTCGCGAGAAAGCTTCTTCATGTGACGCTTAACCGCTGCAGCTTTTTTGCGCTTACGCTCAGCAGTTGGCTTCTCGTAGTGCTCGCGACGACGAACTTCAGAAAGGATACCTGCTTTTTCACATGAACGTTTGAAACGACGTAGTGCAACGTCAAACGGCTCGTTTTCTCTTACTTTAATTACTGGCATTAAAAATTCACCTACCTAATTAATGAGCTTAGCTCTATCTGGCTAAAAACTAGCCAATTGGTTCAAAAATGGTGCGGTATTGTAATCTGAAGCAAGACCGCATGTAAAGCCTAAATTATAGCTAAAAACACCAGCCCTGTCATGTCATACGCTAGCGGCTGTTTTTTCATTCTTTATGAGGGAATTTCAGCGCTGATACAGGCGGCAGATCACTTGTCCTGCATGCTTTTCTTTAATCACTTGCCAATTTTCTGGTGTTTCAGGTTGTGCCTCTTGTTCAAATTCAACATAGATGAGTGCTTCTTCGCTGAGCCAAGATTGTGACTCAAGTAAGGCACAACAAGGAGTCACAAGCTCTTTGCGAAAGGGTGGGTCAATAAAAACCAAGTCATATTGCTGTTGCTTAAGGTTATTTGCCAGCATGGTTAACGCGTCGGTATTAATGATTTCAACGTTATCCAGTTTGAGTAAAGTTGCATTATTGCTAAGCTGCGTCGCCGCGGTTTTATCCAGTTCGATAAAAGTTCCGCTTGCTGCGAAGCGTGAAATAGCCTCAAATCCTAGACTGCCAGCACCAGCAAAGCAATCGAGTACTTTTGCGTCTCTTACGTCCTGCATGAGCCAATTAAAAACGGTTTCTTTCATTCTATCTGTTGTTGGTCTTAATCCCGCAACATCATGAACTGGTAATTTGCGACCTTTATGCTTACCACTGATCAGGCGGATGAAACCAGACTGTTTGGTATTTGACTTAGGCTTAGATTTTCTCATAGCGACGTAATTTGCTTCTTTATTAAAGGTTCTTGGTGTCAGGATTTTTCATCCTTACGGAACATGGTACACTTGCACGCAATTTTGTCTAAGCACTAAGGTTGCCATCCTCGGCTTGCCTTTCGAGCCCAAAATTAAGTGTGATATCAATCCAAGTAAAAGCAATAAGCTGATGCGGATTGGCGTTTTCGAGTATGGTAGCAAGATCATCAACATTTTGCTTTGGGTTTATGCAATTTATCTAACACGGTCATAAGTGAATATGGGAAAGAAAAACAAATTTTTATCTTGGTTGGGCTTTGGTAAATCCGATAAAGAGCAACAAGAAGCTGAACGCCAAGAACAGTTAGCAAAAGAACAAGCTGAGCGTGAGGAAGCAGAACTTCAGGCACAACTTGCGAAAGAACAAGCTGAGCGTGAGGAAGCAGCACG
>NZ_JAKRFW010000038.1:0-52961 GCF_022347905.1 Pseudoalteromonas sp. Of11M-6
TACCAAGTTCATTCAAGCAATTAGTATACACGAACGACTAACGCTGAGTTTAAAAGACGGTAATGCCGCATCAAACTCAGTGATAACAAAAAGCCCAGCAGTGCTGGGCTTTTATCCTATAGTTCAAAGGTCTTATGCTGACACCGCTTCCGTTTGGTAATCAAAAGACAACTTGTTGTCTTTCACTGTGACTTTTACCGTCCCACCATCAGACAAATGACCAAACAAGATTTCATTGGCAAGAGGCTTTTTCAGGTTGTCCTGAATAACCCTCGCCATTGGACGAGCCCCCATTGCCTTGTCGTAACCAAGATCTGCCAGCCAATCTCGTGCTTGCGCCGTAAGTTCCAGATTAACAGACTTCTTATCAAGCTGCGCTTGCAATTCAACAATGAATTTATCAACAACTTGCAAGATAACTTCTTTCTCTAGGTGGTTGAACCAAATGATGTTATCCAAGCGGTTTCTAAACTCTGGTGTGAACACCTTATTGATTTCTACCATGGCATCATGAGAGTAGTCTTGCTGCTGGAATCCAATCGATTGACGAACAGTCTCTTGCACACCCGCATTTGTTGTCATCACCAACACAATGTTTCTAAAGTCTGCCTTACGACCATTGTTGTCTGTTAGCGTACCATGATCCATAACCTGCAATAGAATGTTGTAGATGTCTGGGTGTGCTTTCTCTATTTCATCGAGCAACACCACTGCATGAGGATGCTTGATTGCAGCCTCGGTCAACAGTCCACCCTGCTCAAAGCCAACATATCCCGGAGGCGCACCAATTAGGCGGCTAACGGCATGGCGCTCAGAGTACTCAGACATATCGAAGCGAATAAACTCTATGCCCATACACTTAGCAAGTTGCTTGGTTACTTCGGTTTTACCAACCCCAGTAGGACCTGCAAACAAGAATGAACCTACAGGCTTGTCTTCATTAGCAAGACCTGAGCGTGATAAGCGAATAGCTGATGTTAACGCGTCAATCGACTCATCTTGGCCAAACACCAACATCTTTAAGTTACGATCAAGATTCTTAAGCGTTTCTTTATCACTAGATGATACGCTTTGCTGTGGAATACGCGCCATTTTAGACACAATAGCTTCAATGTCCGACACATTAATCGTTTTCTTCCGTCTTGAAGTTGGCTGTAGCCTTTGACTTGCACCCGCTTCATCAATGACATCGATTGCTTTGTCAGGCAAATGACGCTCATTAATATATTTAGCGCTCAGCTCAGCTGCCGCTTTTAACGCTTTTTGCGTGTAACGAATACCGTGGTGCTCTTCATAACGCTCTTTCAAGCCATGTAAGATCTTCGTGGTATCTTCAACACTTGGTTCAACCACGTCAATTTTCTGGAAGCGGCGCACTAATGCTCTGTCTTTCTCAAAGATATTCTTGAATTCAGAATATGTTGTCGAACCCATACAGCGAAGCTGTCCACTCGATAACAGTGGCTTAATTAGATTAGATGCATCCATCACACCACCTGAAGCAGCGCCAGCGCCGATAATGGTATGGATTTCGTCAATAAATAATATCGCATGAGGCTTTGACTGAAGTTCTTTCAGTAGCGCTTTAAAACGTTTCTCAAAGTCACCGCGATATTTTGTACCCGCAAGTAATGCTCCCATATCCAGTGAGTAAACCACAGCGTCAGCAATTACATCAGGTACCTGATTATTGACGATCCGATAAGCTAAACCTTCAGCAATCGCGGTTTTACCAACCCCCGCTTCACCAACGAGTAACGGGTTATTTTTCTTACGACGGCACAGCACCTGAACCGTACGCTCAACTTCCTCATCACGACCAACCAACGGATCAATACGTCCAGATTCCGCTTGAATATTTAGATTAGAAGTGAAATTTTCCAGCTTGGTTTTCTCTTCCTGTTGCATTTCACCGCTATCGTCTTGCATCTCTTCATGATCGTCTCGCTCGTGATCATCTTCAATTTTAGAGATACCGTGACTAATGAAATTAACAATATCTAGACGACTAACGTCGGCTTTCTTAAGTAAATAAACAGCTTGGCTTTCTTGCTCAGAAAAAATCGCGACAAGCACGTTTACCCCTGTTACTTCTGAGCGACCAGATGATTGAACATGGAATACAGCGCGTTGTAATACACGCTGAAAACCAAGTGTTGGTTGTGTTTCTCTGTCTTCCTCTAAATCAGGAATAACAGGCGTTGTTTCATCAATAAACTCTGATAACTCGCGCTTCAAGGTATCCATATCGACACCACAGGCATCAAGCGCCTCACTAGCAGAGGGGTTATCGATCAATGCAAGTAATAAATGCTCAACCGTCATAAATTCATGACGGCGAGAACGGGCCTCGCGAAACGCGGCGTTAAGAGTAAGTTCTAAGTCTTTGTTTAGCATTGGCAACCCCCAACAAGAAATTTATAGGTTATTCCTGCTCACAACTACAGAGCAGCGGGTGCTCGTTGTCACGAGCATATCGGTTTACCTGCTCAGCCTTGGTATGGGCTATGTCAGCAGGGTATACTCCACATACCGCTTTTCCCTTGTGATGCACTTCAAGCATCACCTCAGTTGCTCTCTCGCTATCCATATTGAAGAATGTCGTCAATACCTCGACAACAAAATCCATGGGCGTGTAATCATCATTGTTTAAAATCACTTTATATTTTCGCGGCGGTTGAAGCTGCTGCTTCTGTTCCTCGCGAACGGCGTCCAATACACCCGAATCTTTTGTCCCACTCATAATAAATATAGTCTTGTCTTATATACTCAAGCAAATAGATTTGAGAAATAAATAAAATGTTAAAAAAAAGAGCAAAAAACTTGACTGCTTGCTCATATAAACTACAGTCTTACATGACTGCCTAATCTATGGGCAGTTTAGCAAAATTAAAAGAGTAGATTAACATTAATTTAGTCAACTTATAGAAGGATGTAGAAGTATGGCTTGCGGAAAAGTCAAATGGTTCAATAACGCCAAAGGGTTTGGTTTCATCGTAGAAGACGGCAGTGACGAAGATATCTTTGCTCATTACTCAACGATTGTAATGGATGGATACAAGACGCTTAAAGCTGGTCAGGATGTATCATTCGAGCTACAACAAGGACCTAAGGGTCTACACGCAACCAACATCGCTCCAATTACGGAAGATGTTGTTTAAGTGTTAACGTAGTTTTTGGCTAAAGCGGGTTACATGAGTGCTCGCTTATTCCTCTTTTTTAAATATCTGCACAATAACTAAAAGAAATCTTCAATCTCTCCTTATCACGTTTGTTATAACTTTTCACTTTTACACTTTAAATTTAATAATTAGCCCCCATATGCAAACACTGTTAGACTAAAGCACGCTTGCAAAGTCAATTTCAGGTTGATTAGATATTGCTACTTGATGCATTTCAATGCTGAATGAATACCAGTTATTGTAATAAGCCAAAAGTATAAATACCTAACAAACTTGCTAATGCTGCGCTACCTAGGCATCGATTCTAACGAGGATTGTCGAGGTTTTTTGCACCTTTCATTAATCGCTTAGTGAACTGGTCCCGTTTTAACCAGCGACAACGACACGTTGTTGAGTGTGAAAATTGCGTTGCTTAGTCCTATTAGCAATTGTTGAACGGCGTAAAAGCCCACAACTATCTAGGAATGATGATGACATCGAAAATTATCTATACCAAAACAGATGAAGCCCCGGCTCTCGCAACTTACTCGCTATTGCCAATCATCCAAGCATTCACTAAGCCTGCAAATATCGAAGTTGAAACTCGCGATATTTCACTTGCAGGACGTATTATTGCGACTTTCCCTGAGTACTTAAAAGAAGAACAACGTATTGGTGATGCACTCGCTGAGCTAGGTGCACTTGCTAAAACGCCTGAAGCTAACATCATCAAGTTACCTAATATCAGTGCTTCAATTCCACAACTTCGTGCAGCAATTAAAGAATTGCAAGCTAAAGGTTACGCGCTTCCAGAGTACCCTTCTGAAGCAAAAACAGACGAAGAAGCCGATGTTAAAGCGCGTTATGACAAAATCAAAGGTAGTGCAGTAAACCCTGTACTTCGTGAAGGTAACTCAGACCGCCGTGCTCCAACTTCAGTCAAAGGCTATGCTCGTAAAAACCCGCATTCAATGGGTGCTTGGTCTAAAGACTCACAGTCTTATGTTGCATCAATGGCTGACGGTGACTTCTTCGGTTCTGAACAGTCGGTAACGGTTGCTGAAGCGACTGATGTTCGTATTGAGCACGTAGCGAACAATGGTGACATCACCGTACTAAAACAAAGCACGCCACTACTTGCGGGTGAAATCATTGACGCCTCTCGTATGAGTGTACAGGCACTACGTGAATTCTTAGCAGTACAAGTGCAAGAAGCAAAAGATAAAGGCGTTTTGTTCTCGCTACACATGAAAGCAACCATGATGAAGGTGTCAGATCCAATCATCTTTGGTCATGCTGTAAAAGTATTCTACAAAGACGTATTCGAAAAGCATGCGGCGACATTTGCTGAAATCGGTGTTGACGCAAGCAACGGTGTTGGCGACGTGTACTCAAAAATTGAGTCGTTGGACGACGCGAAGCGCAAAGAAATCGAAGCAGACCTTGCAGCCGTTTACGAGACAGCACCTGATATCGCGATGGTAGACTCAGACCGTGGTATTACAAACCTGCATGTACCTAGTGACGTGATCATTGATGCATCAATGCCTGCTGCAATTCGTTCAAGCGGTCAGATGTGGAATGCTGAAGGTAAACAACAAGATACGGCTTTTGTGATCCCAGATCGTTGTTACTCAGGTGTGTACGGCGCAACGATTGATTTCTGTAAAGAAAACGGTGCATTTGACCCACGTACTATGGGTACGATCCCTAACGTCGGTCTAATGGCACAAAAAGCGGAAGAGTACGGTTCACACGACAAAACGTTTGAAGCGCCATCAGCTGGCACAATCCGCGTTGTAGATGCGGCGGGCAACACTTTACTTGAGCACACTGTTGCAGAAGGCGACATCTGGCGTATGTGTCAGGTGAAAGATGCACCGATCAAAGACTGGGTAAAACTAGCGGTTAACCGTGCTCGCGCAACGAATACACCTGCCGTTTTCTGGTTAGACGAAGCCCGTGCTCACGACGCTGAACTTATCAAAAAGGTAAACGCATATCTGCCAGAGCATGACACTGATGGCCTTGAAATCTTAATCAAAGCACCAGTGGATGCAACACTATACTCTCTAGAGCGCATGAAAAAGGGCGAAGATACTATTTCAGTAACGGGTAACGTGTTACGTGATTACCTAACTGACCTATTCCCAATTTTAGAGCTTGGTACGAGTGCAAAAATGCTATCTATCGTTCCACTAATGAATGGCGGTGGCTTATTTGAAACTGGTGCGGGTGGTTCTGCGCCTAAACACGTTCAACAGTTCGAAAAAGAAAACCACTTGCGTTGGGACTCGCTAGGTGAATTCCTTGCACTTGCTGCTTCTTTTGAGCATTTGAGCCAAACAACGGGTAATGCTAAGGCACAAGTACTTGCAGACACACTAGACGCAGCAACGGCTAAATTCTTAGATGAAAACAAGTCACCTTCACGTAAAGTGAAAGAGCTTGATAACCGCGGTAGCCATTTTTACCTTGCAATGTACTGGGCTCAAGAGCTGGCTGCACAAGACAAAGATGCAGAGCTTAAAGCTAAGTTTGAAAATGTTGCTGCGGAACTAACAGCAAAAGAAGCTGACATTGTTGCTGCACTGAATGAAGCACAAGGTCAAGCAATGGATGTTGGTGGTTATTACCAGCCTGAAGATGACAAAGCGTTCGCAGCTATGCGTCCTTCTGCGGTATTTAACGACGTACTAGCGTCACTGTAATCTTCGGATAACAGTCAAAAAGCGGCCTGAGGGTCGCTTTTTTGCTTGCAGGCGACACTCAGGAGCAATTGCGCTAAAATGCCATTTTTCGTGAACCTTAGGAATGTGGCGATGAACACAAGTAGTAGAGCCAATACAAATAACAAAAGAAAATCACATGCTAATAAGCCCGCATTCTCTAGACACAACACAGCACGGAAAAAGCCAATAACTAATCGGCTGTCAAAACCCGCCCTACCGCCAGAGCAAGTAAAAGTCGTTCTATTTAATAAGCCTTTTGATGTTTTGTGTCAGTTTACTGATGATCAAAATCGTCAAACATTGGCTGATTTTATTGATATCAAAGATGTGTATGCTGCAGGTCGCTTGGATAGAGATAGTGAGGGGTTATTGCTACTTACCAACTGCGGAAAATTACAAAACACCCTGACTTCTCCTAAAAAATCGACATATAAAACCTACTGGGTTCAGGTCGAAGGAGAGCCAAGTAGCGAATGCCTAAACGCGCTAAGAAACGGTGTAGAACTAAAAGATGGTCCAACTTTACCTGCCAAAGTGGAAGTAATAACCGAGCCCAATGTTTGGCCGCGTAACCCGCCGATAAGAGAACGCAAAAATATCCCAACAACCTGGCTTTCTATCTCCATCAAAGAAGGACGTAATAGACAAGTTCGTCGTATGACGGCGCATATTGGTCATCCCACGCTTCGACTTATTCGCGCACAAATAGGCAAATATAGTCTGGGCGATCTTAAAAACGGTGAATATCGAGTGCTTTAGCATTTCCTACTAGGACTTTTCTCCTGCGCTTGAACGCCTCACGGACGTGCAATTTAAAGAGATTTGAGTATAATAAGCGCTTTCTATCTGAGCATTAAGATTAATAGCGAAATTATGAGCGATAATAGTCACATTAAAGTCATTGTCGGAATGTCCGGCGGTGTAGATTCTTCTGTATCTGCCTACCTTTTAAAACAACAAGGCTACCAAGTAGAAGGCCTGTTTATGAAGAACTGGGAAGAAGATGACAATGATGAGTATTGTGCAGCAGCTGAAGATCTAAAAGATGCTCAGGCAGTGTGTGATAAGCTAGGTATTGAGCTACACACCGTAAACTTTGCTGCTGAATACTGGGACAATGTGTTTGAACACTTCCTTGAAGAATACAAGGCTGGCCGTACACCAAACCCAGACATCATGTGCAACAAAGAAATCAAATTTAAAGCCTTTTTACAGTTTGCAGCAGAAGCGTTGGGCGCGGACTATATCGCAACTGGCCACTATGTTCGTCGCGCAGAGCGTGACGGTAAATTCGTTATGCTTCGTGGAGATGACGAGAACAAAGATCAAAGCTATTTCCTTTACACATTAAGCCATGAACATATTGCGCAAACACTCTTCCCTGTGGGTGAAATTGAAAAGCCAGAAGTGCGTAAAATTGCAGAAGACCAAGGCTTAATCACACACGATAAAAAAGATTCAACCGGGATCTGCTTTATCGGTGAGCGCAAATTTAAAGACTTCCTTGCCAAATTTTTACCCGCGCAGCCTGGTGTGATTGAAGATTGCGAAGGTAATCATGTTGGTGAACATGAAGGCTTGATGTACCACACGCTAGGTCAACGTAAGGGTCTATTAATTGGTGGTTCTAAAGAAGGCAACGGCGAACCTTGGTATGTGGTAGATAAAGATATCGAACGTAATGTACTGGTTGTTGGTCAAGGTAAAAACCACCCTCGCCTGTTCAGCAACGGTTTAAACGCAAATCAACTACATTGGGTCGACCGCGTAGGTCCGCAAGGTACAACTCGCTGTACGGTAAAAACACGTTATCGCCAAACCGACATTCCTTGTACGTTATTAGTTGGCCAAGATGGTATGGCACGTGTGCTATTCGATGAGCCACAAAAAGCCGTAACTCCCGGACAATCTGCGGTATTCTACGCAAATGACGTGTGCCTTGGCGGCGGTATTATTGAGTCGGTGATTAAATAATGCAAAACCAATACGTAATGCCTCTGGCGGCAATGTGTCAGATCAGTAAACTGGTACAAAAATGTGCGCGTTACGGCACCTTCAATGAAAATGAAGTTGAGGGCTTTTTAAAAAGCATTATTAATACTTCTCCTGAACGCCCAGAGGACGTTTACCCAGACAAATTTGCCATCAAAACAGGCTGTCGAACGCTAATTGAGCAGCTTTCGGCTGGCGGCGAAAAAGACGTTGAAATGGTTAAATATGTTGGCGCGATGATGCAATTAGAGCGAGTGCTAAGTAACGATAGCAAATCTCTTGATTTGTTAGCACAAAAAATTCAGCAAGTTGAGCGCCAGTTATTACACTTTGATATCTGTGAAAGCCAAGTTGTTGCCGCACTTGCCGACATTTACGGTCAAGTAATAAGCCCTCTTGGCCCTAAGATCCAAGTATTCGGTAAGCCTGAGCTATTAAAACAAACAGCAACACAACAAAAAATTCGGGCGCTATTACTTGCGGGGATCCGTAGTGCAGTATTGTGGCGCCAGCTCGGCGGTAAACGTCGTCATTTCTTTTTTGCGAAAAAGAAAATCATTACTGCTGCAAAAAGTTATATGTAATACCAATTTGTCTTAATACTTGCTCAATTTGAAGGAGCAAATCTGACGCTAACAGGGCTAAGAATTTCTTATTTAGAACAACTAAATAGCAAAATTTTCGCCTTGCCTATATGGATGTAGGTACCTTGGCGTGAGCAGGATGCGGAAGCGGCGTTATCGACTAGATTTTATCGCCTCAAAGTAGACCACTTAATTAATCAAGTTGGTATAAAATTCGTAGTGGTTCTAATACCACTATCTAAGTATCGTTCAAAAACAAATAGTTAGGAGTTATTATGGAGCTTTCAGCGTTAACCGCTATCTCTCCTGTGGATGGTCGCTATGGTAGCAAGACCAAAGAACTGAGAAGCATCTTCAGTGAATTTGGCTTGATCAAATACCGCGTCATCGTAGAAGTTCGTTGGCTACAAGCGCTAGCGAGCAGCGACGCCATTAAAGAAGTACCTGCTTTCAGCGATGAAGCCAACGCACTTCTTGATAGCATCGTTGAAAACTTCAGCGAAGCAGACGCAGCACGCGTAAAAGAGATTGAGCGCACCACTAACCACGACGTTAAAGCTGTAGAATACCTTCTTAAAGAAAAAGTAGCTGACAATGCCGAGCTAAATGCCGTCAATGAATTTATTCATTTTGCATGTACCTCTGAGGACATCAACAACCTTTCTCATGGCCTAATGCTAACTGAAGCGCGTGACACGGTATTACTGCCATACTGTGATGAGCTACTGAGCGCAATCAAAGACAAAGCGGTTGAGTATAAGTCAATTCCAATGATGACTCGTACACACGGCCAACCTGCTTCACCATCAACCATGGGTAAAGAGTTTGCAAACGTGTATGTTCGTCTGCAACGTCAACGCCAGCAAATCGCTAACGTACAAATGCTTGGTAAAATCAATGGTGCCGTTGGCAACTATAATGCTCACCTAAGCGCTTACCCTGATTACGATTGGCATGCACACAGTGAACGTTTTGTATCAAGCCTAGGTTTGACTTGGAACCCATTCACAACGCAAATCGAACCGCATGACTATATCGCTGAGCTATTCGATGCGATTGCACGCTTCAATACTATCTTAATTGACTTTGACCGTGACGTTTGGGGTTATATCGCGCTAAACCACTTCAAGCAAAAAACCATTGCTGGTGAGATTGGTTCTTCAACAATGCCTCACAAAGTTAACCCTATCGACTTTGAAAACTCTGAAGGTAACCTTGGCATTGCTAACGCTATCTTTGCGCATCTTGCACAAAAACTACCTGTTTCACGCTGGCAACGTGACCTAACCGACTCAACGGTTTTACGTAACTTAGGTGTTGGTATGGGTTATGCGCTTATCGCGTATCAAGCAACGCTAAAAGGCGTTAGCAAGTTAGAAGTTAATGCTGATCGTTTGCTTGCTGAGCTTGATGATAACTGGGAACTACTTGCAGAGCCAATCCAAACGGTAATGCGTAAGTACGGTATCGAAAAGCCATATGAAAAGCTAAAAGATCTTACTCGTGGTAAACGCGTAAACAAAGAAATCATGGCTGACTTCATCGATAACCTAGACTTGCCAAATGAAGTAAAAGCACAAATGAAAGAAATGACGCCAGCAAACTATATCGGTCGTGCTGAAGCGTTCATTGACGAACTAAACTAAGTATAAAGCGACACCAGCTTTTTACTACTTGGTATAGAATAAGCGAAAGAGTGCACTCTTTCGCTTTTTTATTACTGGAATTTCCCTATGTATCAACTGCAAATTAATGACCTTACCTTCGAACAATTTCTTGCCCAGTATTGGCAAAAGAAGCCATTACTCATCAAACAAGGATTCCGAGACTTTGAAGACCCAATTGAGCCAGAAGAACTTGCCGGCCTTGCAACTGAAGAATGCATAGAATCTCGAATTGTCACTAATCACGATAATAACTGGGAAGCTCATCACGGCCCTTTTGAACAATTTGATTTACTCACCGATAGTAACAGCACCCTATTGGTCCAAGCCGTTGATCACTGGCACCCACAAGCCGCACAATTAATAGAAGCGTTTAGATTCATACCAAATTGGCGCATAGACGATTTGATGATTAGCTTTTCGACTCCTGGTGGTGGCGTTGGTCCGCACTTAGATCAATATGATGTTTTTATAATTCAAGGACAAGGTAAACGTCATTGGCGAGTTGGCGAACGGGACAACAGCCTAAAGCAATTTGCGCGCAACAAGAGTCTATTACAAGTAGAGCAATTCGAAGCGGTCATTGATGCAGTTCTTGAACCGGGTGATATCTTATATATTCCGCCAGCTTGTCCTCACGAAGGTTATGCAGTTGAGAATGCTTTAAACTACTCAGTTGGCTTTCGAGCGCCTGATCAAAAAGACTTACTTTCAAGCTTTGCTGATCACGTAATTGATATGGAAGCTGGCAAACGCCGTTTTAGCGATCCAGAATTACAACTCAGAGCGTCTATTGGCGAAGTCACCTGCAGCGACCAACAACAGATAAAGTCTCTGCTCAATGCTTTACTTGAAGATAAGGCACTATACAGTCAATGGCTTGGAAAGACACTCAGCGAACCAAAACATGAGATGGATCTCGCGCCATTAGAACCCATAATTGATCCTCAGGAGCTTCTCGAGATCGCCAAAGATAACCCATTGGTTTATCGCGCTGGTGGAGTACGTGCTATTTACCAAATCTGTGACGATCATATTTTGTTCAGTGTTAATGGTGAAAACTATGAATTAGACCATCATTGTTTAGATGCCGTAAAGCAGCTAAGCGATCATGTTGTGTTTGAGTTTAATGCAATAATTCCTGCATTAAATAGTTTGGAATTTAAACAAACGTTAACTAAACTGATTAATGATGGGACCTACTTCGTTGAAGACAGCGATCCAGCCGATGCTGACTTCGATGAGGGCTGGGAGTAGAGCCTGTTAGAACAAGATAGCCGCGTTCACAAAAATAACAATATGCCGCGAAATCCTTGATCTTCAAGGTTTTCGCAAGCTCTAGCTTGTCGCTAAACAGGGAATGCAGGTGCAATCTGTAGATGGGGGCAGTATGAGTTATAGGATCAGTAAAGTAACTTGGCAAACCAAAAAATTGGAGCTAAAAGCGATACGCGAGCGCGTATTTGTGTATGAACTTCATATTCCTAAAGAAGTCGAATTTGATCAGCAAGATATCACTGCTGAGCACTTAATCATTATTGACGAATTCGATGGGCCAGTTGGCACAGGGAGACTGTGCGAAGACGGGTTATTAAGCCGCATTGCCATATTCAAATCTCACCGTAATCGAGATGCTTATGCTTCGTTGATCGGGGGACTTGTTGACTTGGCAAAAGACAAAGGCTTTGAAGATGTTTTTATCCAATGCATTTTGGATGAAGTGCCCGAATTTTTACAGTCGGGGTTTTCCACGCATGGGCACGTATTTATGGAAGCTGGCATTCCAAGACAGCGCTTGAAATGCCCTATTCAATCACTCAAGATGGAACCGTTTACGATGCTTCATTAGCCCAAAGTTCATCTTTAGCGAAAAGGTCATATAGACCATGAGCTCGGTTTACTAGTAGATTAGCAAACTGGGCTTGTGTTTTTTCTACTGGCTTTGCAGACATAATTTCTTCTGCTTTCATTTGCCAATGGAATGAAAAATAGCGCAGTGCTTCACGTGCTGTCGCTGCAGCGGAAGCCTCAATATGATCCGTCGGTAGATTACCTGTGATCACCCAATACTTTTTGCCGTTTTGACCTTTGATTTTCCAAAGCGCAACCAATGGCTCAATATAACGACATTCTTTTTCAATTATACTTTGCGGTAACACTCCTTTATCCGCGAGGTGTTTTTGTGCAGCTTGTACGCAGCTACGCTGCCATTGTATTGATCTTTGCTGCTGTTGTTCTGGTGTCAACGTCTCTTGCTGCGGTTGGTTTTGTTCTTCACTCATTGTTCACCCTTTTATTCTTTTTAGATTACCGAATAGCATTTTACTTTATCGTTATTTACGCGGTGTGTTTCAAAGCAAATTATTCAGCAAATCGGTTCTGATTCTTATACACCAAGCACTCAAACGCTTGCGAAGTTACCTGATACTAAGCTTTTGCAGTCATAACGGCAATACGAACGAAGGAATTTTGAGTTTATATGATTAATTACTGAACTGTAAGTTTCGAGAAAGTTTCTTTCTCTATTCTAGCCATATCAACATGATTACTTAAACTCAAGGAATACTGACTATGGCTAGATTATTGTTACTTATCGTCTTTTCATGTAGAGGCTATTAGCGCTGCACCAAACAGCGCCGTATTTATTGTCAAAAATTTTAATCGGTAGATTGAAACCTCAAATCAATAACCAAAGATAACCAAAGCTTTGTGGTTTTGAACTGCTGTATCGAAAATGAAGTTCACCGTTTCTATATAGGAAGTTTCCTTAGTATATGGTTCGTCACTACCAAGAAAAACCTGTCGTCCCTGCTCTAATTCTTCAAAAGGGACACTGTAGAATTCAGGCCAATCATCATTTCTGGGGATAGGAATAAATGCTTTATGATTAGATGGCGTCACATCTTCCATTATGTCTAGAAAGTCATCATGGCGAACCATCTCACCAAATTCTTGGCACAGCATTTCATATAGATAACCGTAAATAAAGTTGTCTTCGTCGTCCTCATCCGTACTCGTTCCATTTATAATATTCGCCATGCAAGCGGCATATCCCTTAACATCCAGCTCGTCTTCTTGTCCTGCGATTTCATCTCGGTATTTGGATAAAAATCGTTGCAAAAATTGCTGATCTTTACTTCCCCACACCGCTTTTACTTTTTCTGCATCGACTTGATATGCAATGACATTATAACTCATTAAAAATCTCCTTTTTGAGTAAAATAGCTGGTTAACTTCTTTGCAGATGCTACAAGCGCGAAGCTATATCAGCAAAAAATAACCCGCCAGCGCAATAACGATTACACTGGCTGCAAACGTAAACACTTTGCCAGAGCTTGCCCCTCCGACTCCGCTGTTGTTACCCTCCCCTATGCGCTCAATAACTGTAGACTCTGCTCGTAAAGACGTTGAAGCTGAACTAACATGGTCATTTGTTAAATCAACATAGCTATCGCCAGTTTGAATACTAAGAGGGGGAGATTCATTTTTAAGCTGTGTGTCAATAACCGTGCTATCGGTTGCTTCAACTGCCGCTATGTCTTTATGCGCTTCTAAATTATCGCATGTAGCCTGATGAGAAGGCCTATTGAACTCGACCAGCGTAGAAGGTTCATTATCCAAAGCTGGATCTAACAATACTTGAGCTATTAAGGCATCAATATTATCTTCTTTCGATTCAGGAAGTGTAGTCTCAGGCCCAATATACTCGGGGTGATACAAAGTGACGATCGTTTCACCTGCAACGACTGCTTGCTCAAGCTTTTTGATAAAATCGCACACTACGCCATCATTGGGAGCACAAACTTCGAGGATGACCTTGTCAGTATAAACATCGCAAAGCCTATCGCCACAAGCAACCTTATCTCCTTCTTTGACATAGATTTCAATAATCGTTGCGCTATCAACAAAATCGGGTAATACATCGATCTGCACATCAATATTGCCTTTTCCTTTCAACTTATGGTCAGTTGTGATGCCTTCATTACTGAGCAACCGATGAACTCTCTTCGGCTCAAGTGCAACTAAGTGGTTTAATTCTGGATCTGGAGTGATTGACATAATAAGCGCATCGGCTTTCAAAACATCGCCTTCGTTCACCACGATTTTACCGATACGGCTGGCTTCTGGCGCTCGTAGCTCCAATACGACCTTACTCGTTTCGATATCACATAAGACTTGATTTTTTGCAACTTGATGTCCTTCGGCTACATAGAGTGTTGCAATTTTTGCAGTATCTATTAACTCAGGCAACACGGGTACTTTCATTTCAACCGTCATAATTTCCCTATTACGTTTGAGTATTAAAAGATGAGGCTCGAAACCTCAGATGAAAATCACTGAGATATATCTGATTTAGTCGATTAACGTATTATAAAATAGGGACAGGCGCAAGCTTTTCACTGTTCCAGAGGAAAGGAAATAGTAAACTGACTACCCACTCCTTCTTGGCTCTGAACATCAATTTTCCCTTTGTGCTCTTTTACAATCGCATGAGTAATGGCAAGTCCCATGCCCGTACCTTCACCGACAGGCTTAGTCGTAAAAAAAGGATCGAACAATCTAGGAAGCACATCAGCATCAATTCCAATTCCGTTGTCGCTAACACTTAAGATAATATCTTGATCGTTACCCGGTGCGAGTAACACTTCTATTGATTTATGCGATTTATGGCTCATGTCTACCGCATATTTAGCATTCACCAAAAGATTGATGATCGCTTGTTTTAGCGCTCCCTCCTTGCAATAGATAGTTGGCACATCTTCGACCGCGACGGTCAGCTCGTATCCCTTAAGTTGACCATGGAGTAAGCGAAGCGTGTCTTCAACAATAGACTTTAGAGACGCCCTACCGACACTATCGTTATTGGAGCGGGAGAAATTCATTAAATCGTTTACTATGGTTTTAATTCGCTCGCAGCCGTGCAGCGTATCGTGAACGAGATCTGGCAAATCATTCGTAATTTCGTCAATACGTTGCCTTAAATATATATCAATAAGGCGAGCTTCCAATTGATCTCCTCTCAATTCATTTTGCTCAAGTGATTTTACTGTCTCAAGCAATTGTAATATGGGCGAGATATAGTAATTAAGTGACTCTAGGTTACCTGCCACATATGCCAACGGGTTATTTAATTCATGTGCAACGCCTGCTGATAGTGTCCCTAATGTCGCCATACGTTCGTTGTTTATTAATACGGCTTGCTGATTCTTAAGTTGCGCTAATTGACGTTCAAGTGTTTGATTGGCTAGATATAACGCTCGCGTTTTCTCTTCAAGTAATGACTCGACTTCATCACGCGCACAACGCTCTCTTAGATACGCCTTTTTATAGTCGTTATATTCAGACATCGAATTAATCCAAATGAAGAATGAGTACGCAATGTTTAGCGCCGCTGTGCATGCACTGTGGATGTTCAATTTTTAGTTTGCGACTGTAAAATTGGGCGGCACCATAAAGAAGCCCTTCCGCACAAAAACACAATTTACGATTCGAGCAATACTCTAATACGATAGTTTTGTCATCTTTCACTATCGCCGCAATTGAGGGGAGGTTCGGTTCATCGTAAAGCTTTTTTACCTCCATGTGTATCACGCTATCGATAGATAAAACCAATTCTTCAAACGACGTAAATTTTGATGAAATACCTTTGTGCTTTTCCGCTAAAAATCCAAATAACGACTGTCCGAAAATGGCCAATACATCTGTCAATGGCTTATTCAATTTGTCAGCAACGCCTTGCGCTAACGCAAATAACTCTGCATCTGGGTAGGATGTAGGGGAAACATAAACCCTTCCCTCAGGTGCATGTGCTTCGAGTAACTCATCCCAAGCTTGCATGCCAATCGCTTCTACAACTAATTCTTCTAAACCTCTAAATATCACGCCGCGCATTAAACTCTCCCTTAACAAAGTTGCTGCGTTATATAGTCAAGACTCACGTCGAAACAAGCCTTTGAATTAACTAGCTTGTTTCGTTCTTAATTAAGTGTAGAACAATATTTGGGATGTAATAGATCTTTCTCTATTCAGCTATAGGAGTTTGTTCGTCAAGTTCAATTGTATCGAGTTCAATTGTATCGAGTTCAATTCTTTCAAGCATAGACATATTGAGAAAGTTATCTAGTTCCTCATTATGCGCAAATACCTTGTCTTTTATGCCTTGATAGTAGTCATTTACAATTCCAGCTAAATTGCGCTCCATCCAAGTTTCGACAGAGTCTGAGCGTTTAAACGCATCGGGGTTTTCTTCAACATCTTCTAAAATAGATAGCCACATATTGAGCTCAGCTCGCACAGGCATACCTTCTGACTGCTCCATTACGTCATTCATCCAACCGAGCCCCTGATTTTCATAGGTTTTTATCAGCTGATTGTATAACCTACTTTTTTCGTTATCGTCAGCTGGTGCACCTTTAAATTTAACGTATTCTCGATTGTCAGTTCTAAAGTATTCTGTGTTCTCATTTTCGTAATTGAGTTTGCTCAATCTTGCGAACAGGTTATTCGGCTCCCGCGTATCCACTTCGTTTAACATTTCTATAAAAGTAGTTCGGTCATTTGCCTTAACCAAGGTTGCCATATCTAGCATGCCACGACTCGTATCAAAATCAGAATTTGCTATATGCGCGTTCAGATCTAAAAGATCACCGTCTGAGAATTTGTTATCAATGACAAATTTTGCATAGTCATTTAATAATTGGTTGTTCATGTCACCATACTCATTTACATCTTCAAAAAAGCCCAAATCTCTTACATTTAAATCGAAATCAGCATGGCCGTCTTTATCAAGCAGATAAGCTGGTAAATTTGGTTCTGCGAAGACTTTATTGTTAGCTTGCTCCATCAGCTTAGACATGGTCCTCACCGTATCTTTTAATACCTCATCTGACATATTGCTAAGCTTATTTATTAGCTTGGTAGAATAATCATCCTTTTTTGGATCAAGTATGTTGATAGACAACGATTCGACAATAAAATCGGTGAGCTGTCCAAGCTCCTCATCAGTTAATCTGTTAGCAACATCAAGAAGTGCTTCAGTTGGTTTAAAGTGGGAAAACTTTATTTTTTGTTCTTCGTCCAAACGATCGAAAATAGCTAGAAATTCGTCAATTTTCTCTCTTCCTTCAAAATCACCATAGGTATCTTTATAAATATGGCCATTTTCATCCGTCCCCATATGCTCTCGATGAATCCCATAGCGCTTAAGCCCAACCATGCTGAGGTCTAGGTTGAGAAAAAATTCTTTACTGTATGTGACTGGTGATTGTGTGTAAGAAAAATCAATAGTTAATTCATTGTCTGAACTAGGTAATTGATTGGGCTCATCGTCGGCCCTATTTGTCGCAACTTCTCTGACCTTTTCATGTAGTTTTTCTGACGATGTTGAGTTTACAACATTGCCGTTATTCATTTGATATGGTGGTCTTATATTCATAACCTATATCCTTGTTACAAATTCATTTTACCGCGGAGTTATTAAATGTTATCGACCCACATAGAATAAACTTTACCCAATTTTGCTCCTTGTTTTAGCCTTACCTAATGTAGCTTGCCAAAATATCGAACCCACTGACGCTATCTTCAAAGTATCGCGCTTTTACCTCTACATATTCAGCATCACTGAAGAAGGACTCCATTGAAGCTTGATCAGGAAAATATATGGTAAAAAGTCGATTCGCTTGGCACTGTCCCTCTGTTAGCAAGGTTTCTGCAATATGAAAATCGTTACTAAATCCACCACCATATTGTCTTAAGATTGGCTTCATCGCTTCACGATATTTGGCATATCGCTCGCTGTTATGAATTTCCATCGCCACTAACATCTCATACATAATTTAACCCTTTTAGAGTAGTTAACTAACATTGCTCATAAAGCTCCAGCGGCAAACCATCAGGATCGCTGAAAAAGGTAAACCGTTTGCCTGTATATTCATCTATTCGAACAGGCTCTACAGCAACTTGATACTGCACAAGGTGTGCAATACAAGCATCAATATCTGATACACTAAATGCTAAATGCCTCAGCCCTTGCGCCTCTGGATGTGATGGTCGCTTGGGAGGATTTGGAAACGAAAACAACTCAACCTGGCTCCCATCAGGCAGCGCAAGATCTAATTTATAGGACGCTCTATCTTTTCGATAGTTCTCCCTGAGTACGTGCAAACCAAGTACTTCGGTATAAAACACTTTTGATCTTTGGTAGTCAGAACAAATAACAGCGACGTGATGTATTCCAGATAACTTCAAGCACTTCTCCTAACTAATTTAATGTCTTTCAAATAAAAAAGCGGCAATTTGCATTGCCGCTTCACACACTCAAGTAGGAACTTGGACTACAAGTTGTAAAACCAAGCCTATTTTTTCATTACAAGCGAATGCCGCCGTCAATCTCAACGACACGTCCCGTAAAGAAATCGTTTTCAATGATATATTTTGCAGTATGGGCAATTTCTTGCGCTTCGCCAAGACGCCCTACTGGCTTCATTTTCACTAGGCGCTCTTTGGCTTCAGGCTTCATTGCATCGGTCATTTTTGTACGGATCACACCTGGCGCAATTGCGCCCACGCGAATACCAAAACGACCTAATTCTTTAGCCCAACTGGTAGTCATCGCAACGACTCCAGACTTTGCCGCTGAATAATTGGTTTGTCCCATATTACCAGCGCGTGCAACGCTCGACATATTAATGATCACGCCACCATTACCCGCTTCTACCATTTTGACAGCAGCTTCGCGACCGCACAGGAAAACACCCGTGAGGTTGACATCAATAACGGATTGAAATTGCGAAAGCGACATTTTGTCGATGACTTGCCCATCTTTTGCTTTGAGTAGCAAACCGTCACGCAAAATACCCGCATTATTAATTAATACCGAAATATCGCCGAAGTCATTTACGATCGCATTAAACACATTTTCGACGTCTGATTCTTGACTAACATTAGCGACATACGTGTTAACTTGGGTGCCGAATTGAGCTAGTTCGTGCTTCGCTTCTGCTAAAACGTCTTCTTGCATATCAATCAGGGCAAGTTTTGCCCCATGCTTTGCCATTTCAGTCGCCATGGCAAGACCTAAGCCTTGCGCACCACCGGTGATCACAACTGTTTTATTGTTAATATCCATAGTGTCCTATTTCTCTGAATAAAGCTTAAAAATCGCACTAAAGTCTTCATTGCCTTTGCCTTGATTTTGCATCAAGTTATACAAATTCTTCGCCAGAGCCCCCATGGGCGTCGCAGAATTCGTTTGCTGCGCAGATTGCATCGCAAGACCAAGATCTTTAGCCATTAAATCAACCATAAAGCCCGGCTTATAACCGTTCGAAGAAGGCACATTTTCTAGTACGTCAGGACATGGGTTGTATAGCTCTAGCGTCCAGTTACGACCAGAGCTGTTTAGCATGATTTCGCTCAATACTTTAGGATCTAAGCCATGATCTACACCCATCTGCAGCGCTTCACTTGTGCCCGCCATTAGTATTGATAACAGCATATTGTTACATATCTTAGCGACTTGTCCGGCACCAATATCTCCAGCATGGAAGATATTCTTACCCATATTGGTCAGTACCACATGCGCACGTTCAAAGTCCGCTTTATTACCACCGACAATAAAAGTTAAGGTACCGGCCGCTGCACCTGCCACACCGCCAGACACTGGCGCATCGACAAATGAAATACCCGATTCTGCCAACTTGTTGCCAACAAACTGAGCAGATCCAGCATCAATGGTCGAGCAATCAATTACTTGTGTGTTTTTGCTAAGGTAATTAATTAATCCGTCATCACCGGTATACACTGCTCGAACATGTTTGCCTGCAGGCAGCATACTGATCACATAATCAGCTTCGCGACATACATCGCTCACAACCGTCGCCTTCGTCGCGCCACTTGCTTCAAGCGTCGCAACGGCCTCTGGGTTCAAATCGAATACACATACTTGGTGGCCAGCCTTTAATAGGTTAATGGCCATTGGACCACCCATATTGCCTAAGCCGATAAATCCTACTTGTGCCATTTAAGTCACTCCTTATAAGTCACGCAATGGGTGATCGTTTTCATCCCAGCGAGGTGCAAAAAAGCGTTCTATTGCATCGTCTGTAACCTCGGCGACAGATTTAAATCGCCAATTTGGCTTGCCATCTTTATCGATAAGCAACGCACGTACACCCTCTTGAAACTCACCAAACTCGCCAGCCGTTACCGACATTCCTAATTCCTGCTTAAAACAGTCTCTTAGTGTTTTGCCTGCACTTCTAGTGAGCTGAGCTTTAACCAATGCGGCACTTAATGGTGAACCATGCTTTAATGCAGCCTGTGCCTTGCTTAGCCATTTGTTGTCAGTGCTATCCAACGCCAAAATAAACTCAACCTGCTCTGATAAATCATCTTTCTCATCAAGCGCTTCGAACACTTTGATAAGCGGTTTAATTTCGCTTTTGGGCGGCGCATGAGACGCTTCATCTAGTGACAACAGCAACTGAGTAAGCTTTTCATGATTTAATACATTGGTTTTGCCCCAGTTCACTTCAACTAGGTTTTGTAATAGTAAGCTCAGTTTTTCTGAGTCCATAAAATGATCGGCGAGCCCAACCAGCTTGGCATCCGCAGCGTTAATGTTTGCAGCGGTGAGACCCAAGAATAGTCCAACGCCTTTTGGCATCTTATTGAGGAAATAGCTCCCTCCCACATCAGGGTATAAGCCAATGGTGATTTCCGGCATCGCGATGCGCGACGTTTCGGTCATCACTTTATGGCTTGCGCCAGCCGTTAAGCCCAGTCCGCCCCCCATGATGATGCCATTACCCCATAGTAGGATTGGCTTATCATAGTTATGGATTTGATAATCTAACCGGTACTCTTCACTGAAAAAGGTTTCGATTAATGCGTTACTCGTATCAGACGACATTTCGCGATATAAACTCACGACATCGCCGCCGGCACAAAACGCCTTCTCTCCAGCACCTTTTAGCATAACCATTGCTATTTGCGGGTCGTTTGCCCAAGCGTCTAGTTGTGGCGCGAGCAAACGGATCATATCAAGGTTTAAGGCATTTAACGCTTTTGGTGCATTTAATGTCGCCAGCGCTATTTTCATCCCGTTATGGCACGTTGCCTGTTCGAAAATAACCGGCGCCTCTTCGTGATTTATTAGCTCAAATTCAATCATTAGCCATTTACCCAATTCGCTTTACGCTTCTCTAAAAACGCGTTTACGCCTTCTTTTTGATCTTGCGTATCGAATAGTGTTACGAAAAGTTCGCGTTCAAGTGGCAATGCGCTATTGATAGTGCCAGTGCGGCCTTTTTGAATTAGAGCCTTACAAGCCGTGACCGCAACTGGACTTTGATCTTCTACTTTCTTAGCAAGTTCAAGCGCAGCTTCCAGTGCTTTACCCTGCTCGACCACTTCTTCAACTAAGCCAATTTGCTGTGCTTTATCAGCTTTTAAGCGCTCACCGCATAAAATCATACGTTTTGCCCAGCCTTCGCCTACAAGCCACGACAAGTTTTGTGTGCCGCCAGCACAAGGTAACAACCCCACTTTCGCCTCTGGGAGTGCCATTTGTGCTTGAACTTCGGCAATGCGGATATCGCATGCTAGTGCTACTTCTAAACCGCCACCCATTGCAAAACCATTGATAGCAGCAATAGATACGCCTCTAAAGTCGCTGAGTGTTTCAAACGCTTCGCCAAATACTCGAGACATATCCGCAGCGACTCCTTTGTCACCGTCGGCAAATACGTTTAGATCAGCACCGGCTGAAAAGAACTTTTCACCTTCGCCAGTGATCACTAACGAATAGATTTCTTTATCTGCGTTCAATTCGATTACTAGATTTTTAAGTGCAGTTAATGTGTCTTTTGTCCACGTATTCGCCGGTGGATTTGACATAGTAACAACGGCAGTATGGCCTTGTTTTTCGAGTTTTAATTGTGCAGTCATGATACTCTCCTTATAGGACGCTTGCCGCGCCTTCAGCTAAGATCCGACGTGCAATAATTACACGCATGATTTCGTTTGTACCTTCAAGGATCTGATGAACACGTACGTCACGTAAATGACGTTCAAGTGGATATTCTTTGATATACCCGTAACCACCATGAATTTGCAGTGCATCATCACACACCTTAGTGCCCACATCAGTGGCAAAACGCTTCGCCATTGCACAATAAGTGGTCTTCTCTGGGTCGTTGCTATCCAGCTTAAATGCTGCAAGTCGAACCATTTGGCGCGCAGCCACAAGTTCTGTATTCATATCTGCAATTTTAAATTGCAGTGCTTGGAACGCCGCTAACGGTTTACCAAACTGAGAACGCTCTTGCATATACTGCTTGGCGGTATTGAGCGCTTGCTGGGCTGTACCTATAGAGCAAGTTGCAATATTAATACGACCACCATCAAGACCTTGCATCGCAAATTTGAAGCCTTCGCCTTCTTGGCCTAGTAGGTTGGCAGCTGGGATACGGACATTTTCAAGCGTGATAAGGCGCGTAGGTTGAGCGTTCCAACCCATTTTTTCTTCTGCTTTGCCATAAATAACGCCATCAGCATCGGCAGGTACAACAAAGGCCGAAATACCTTTTGGACCTGCTTCACCGGTTCTTGCCATTACCACCAATACGTCAGTTTCACCCGCGCCTGAGATAAACATCTTAGAGCCAGACAAAACGTACTCGTCTCCTTCTTTTATTGCTTTTGTTTTCAGCGATGCGGCATCAGAGCCAGAACCAGGCTCTGTTAGACAGTAAGAAGCCAGTAGCTCACCTGTTACTAACTGATCCATATATTTTGCTTTGGTTTCTTCCGTTGCAAAGCTCGCTATCATCCACGTTGCCATGTTATGAATAGTCAACATGGCGGTTGTTGCTGTACAACCCATTGAAAGTTGTTCAAAAATAATACTTGAGTCAAGGCGAGATAAACCCAGACCACCTGCCTCTTCAGGCGTATATAGACCGCAAAAACCAAGCTCACCTGCTTTTTGAATTACGTCTTTTGGAAAAATGTGCTCTTGATCCCATTTTGCTGCATGTGGAGCAAGCTCGCTCATTGCAAATTGGTGCGCCATATCGGCAAATGCTTGTTGATCTTCGTTTAGGTTAAAGTCCACGCTAGACCTCTCTTGCTGTTCTGACACCCTGAATGTGTGTCGGTAATTCTTATCGTTTTGGTAAAAAATAGCGTGCTCCCCCTGCAGAGCACGCTATGCAATATGAGTTATCTAAGGTTGATACTCATATTTGGACCACTGACAGCCTCATCGTCAAACCAACGTGAGGTAATCGTTTTGGTTTCTGTATAGAAACGCACGCCTTGCTTACCATAGGTGTGTTGGTCACCGTAGAATGAGTTCTTCCAACCAGTAAATGAGAAGAACGGCAATGGCACAGGAATAGGAATATTAATGCCGACCTGACCCACTTCGATTTCACGCTGGAACTTACGTGCTGCGCCACCGCTTGCAGTGAATAATGAGGTGCCGTTGCCGTATGGGTTGTTATTAATAAGCGTAATTGCTTCATCTAAACTATCGACAAATACACAGCAAAGGACTGGGCCAAAGATTTCTTCTTTGTAGATATCCATTTCAGTTGTGACATTTGAAAACAGGGTTGGACCTACCCAGTTACCACTTTCATAACCCTCAACTGTAAAATCAGAGCCGTCTAGCAAACACGTTGCGCCTTGCTGCTTACCACTGTCAATCAGCGACAGAATGCGCGCTTTAGCCTGCGGCGTCGTTTGCGGACCATAAGCGGCTTCAGGATCATCCCAAACGCCAGGACGAACCTTCGCCATTGCGTCTTTTAGTTCCTCTACCCACTGTTGTGATTGCCCAACAAACACGGCAACTGAGATCCCCATACAGCGCTGACCACCTGCGCCGACCGAAGAGCCAACCAGATTATTGATCACTTGTTCTTTTTTCGCATCAGGCATGATAACCATGTGGTTTTTCGCACCAACACATGCTTGAACGCGTTTGAGGTTTTGCGTACCTTTGCTGTAAATGTACTGACCAACACCACAAGAACCCACGAAAGAAATCGCGCGAATTTCCGGCGCTTCAAGGATTTGGTCAACCTGATCCTTACTACCGTGTACTACCTGTAGTACGCCTTTTGGCGCACCAGCTTCTTCAAACAATTCAACCAAGCGCATTGGCGTTAGTGGATCTTGCTCTGATGGCTTAAGTACAAAGGTGTTACCGCATACAATTGCCATTGGGAACATCCACAGCGGGATCATCGCTGGGAAGTTAAATGGCGTAATACCCGCACAAACGCCTAGCGGTTGGGTATATGAATAGGTGTCGATATTTCGGGCAACGTTTTCTACCGTCTCGCCCATCATCATTGAAGGGGCATTACATGCTTGCTCAACCACTTCAATACCACGCCATACATCACCTTTCGCATCTTCAAAAGTTTTGCCTAGTTCATGGCAAATGATGGTTGCGATTTCTTCTTGATGCTCTTTAAGAAGCGCTGCATAACGCATCATAATTCGCGCACGCTCAGTTACCGGAACATTACGCCACGTTTTAAATGCCTCTTGAGCTGAATGAATTGCAGCTTGTACTTCTTCGTTAGTAGCACAAGGTACTTTTGCTAACACTTCTTGATTAGCCGGATTAACAACGTCTAACCATTTGTCAGACTGAGACTGTGAAAATTCACCGTTGATGTATAAAGGTACTTGGTGCATGAAGCACTCCTCCCCATAAAACGAGTTTATGCGCTGCGTGAATGATTAGAATTATGGAAAACGCAGCGCCCCTTGAACGAAATAAATTGCAGTAACTTACACTTCTACCGCGAGCGCTACAGCTTCACCACCACCGATACATAGTGACGCTACGCCTTTTGATAAGCCGCGGTTTTTTAGTGCATGGATAAGTGTAACTAAGATGCGTGCACCGCTTGCACCGATTGGGTGACCTAGTGCACAAGCACCACCGTTGACGTTGACTTTGTTGCTATCTAACTGCATTTCGTTGATAGCCAACATAGTCACCATGGCAAACGCTTCGTTGATTTCCCAAAGGTCAACGTCTGCTGTCGACCAACCCGCTTTTTCAAGCAGCTTATTCATCGCACCGACTGGTGCCACGGTAAATTCAGCAGGCGCTTGTGAGTGAGTTGCATGGGCAACAATCTTACAAAGTGGTGTCAAACCGTGCTTTTTCGCTTCTGATTCACTCATTAAAATCAGCGCTGCTGCACCATCAGAAATAGACGAAGAGTTAGCAGCAGTGATAGTGCCGTCTTTTTTAAATGCTGGGCGAAGTGATGGAATTTTGTCTGGACGCGCGTTACCAGGTTGCTCGTCAGTATTAACCTCAACATCCCCCTTACGCGTACTCATTACATGAGGGGCAATTTCATTGCCAAAGCTGCCATTTTCGATTGCGGCGTTTGCTTTACTTAGTGAGCCAAGTGCAAATTCATCCATGTGCTCACGGGTAATGCCATATTCATCAGCAGTAGCTTGTGCGAAACAACCCATCGCTTTATTGTCATAAGCATCTTCTAAGCCATCAGCCATCATATGGTCTTTGATTTCGCCATGACCCATGCGCATTCCGCCACGGGCTTTTGGAATAAAGTAAGGTGAGTTAGTCATGCTTTCCATGCCACCAGCGATAGCAGAATGAATGCTACCTGAGCGGATGAGATCATGCGCGAACATCGCCGCTTTTAGACCCGAGCCGCACACCTTGTTAATAGTGGTTGCTCCCGTCGAGCGTGCAAGCCCCGCATGTAGCATCGCTTGACGCGCTGGCGCTTGACCAAGACCTGCAGGTAAGACACAGCCCATGATAACTTCGTCTATACTCGCGTCACTAAGACCTGTTTCATTCATTACTGCTTTAATTGCAGTCGCACCTAAGTCTGTCGCGGTTGCGTCAGATAGGCTTCCCATAAAGCCACCCATTGGTGTACGCTTAGCAGCGACGATGACAACAGCTTCGTTACTCATTGCAAAACTCCTGTTTACAAGCCAATCTTGGCTTGTTAAAAATTAACTCTGTATTCGAGCATACATAATATTTACGTTTACGCCAACGTAAATCTAAAATCAAGCCAAACGAGATCAGTGAAAGTGTAAAGCTAACTTGCACAAATTTGTTTCCAAGGCTTATTTTCTCTAGCTGTAATGAAGATTTGATGACAATTCGAACGGACAGATTATTCCTTTTATAAGACTAAAGAAGGATCTGCTATTCTTACTTTACCTTTACGTAAACTTCACTTATATTGGTCTAATCAGTGACGTTGTAAGTGTAAATAAAAATGCAAGAAATTAATGAACCTACCTATTCAATCAGCGAGTTAGCTAAAGAATTTGATATTACTACTCGCAGTATTCGTTTTTACGAAGACCAAGGACTCCTTTCTCCTAGGCGCCAAGGACAAACGCGTATTTACTCAAAACGTGACAAAGTTCGATTAAAACTGATCCTTCGCGGCAAACGCCTTGGTTTTACACTTGCTGAAACTGGCCGACTATTTGAGCTTTACGACGCCGACAAATCGAGCGAAAAGCAACTTAAAACCATGTTGCAACTCATTGAAGAGAAAAAAGCCGATTTAAGCCAACAGATGGACGACATTAAAGTTGTCTTAATGGAACTGGTGACGGCTGAGCGCCGTTGTCGCGACACCCTACACGAGCTCGAAAAATAAACTCTCACAACAGGATGAAGACCGATGAGCACAGTATCTTTATATAAAGAATTAAACTTTGGACTAGGCGAAACAGCAGACATGATCCGTGATCATGTGAATAGCTTTGCGACCAGTGAAATTGCCCCACTTGCTGAAAAAACAGATCAAGAAAATGCATTTCCAAACGAAATGTGGCCAAAGTTTGGCGAAATGGGCCTACTTGGGATCACCGTCGCTGAAGAATTTGGCGGCTCAAACATGGGTTATCTTGAACACGTTATCGCAATGGAAGAGATAAGCCGTGCGAGTGCATCAATTGGCTTAAGCTACGGCGCACACTCAAACCTATGTGTGAACCAAATTAACCGTAACGGCAACCAAGCCCAAAAAGAAAAATATCTACCAAAACTTATCAGCGGTGAACACATCGGTGCACTAGCAATGAGTGAGCCCAATGCTGGCTCTGACGTGGTGTCAATGAAACTGCGTGCTGAAAAGCAAGGTGACAAGTTCATCCTTAACGGTAATAAAATGTGGATCACTAATGGTCCAGATGCCGACGTTTTTGTGATTTACGCAAAAACGGATACCAATGCAGGCCCTCGTGGGATCACAGCCTTTATCGTCGAAAAAAGCTTCCCTGGTTTTTCAACGGCACAAAAGTTAGACAAACTTGGAATGCGTGGTTCAAACACCTGTGAGCTGGTATTCGAAAACTGCGAAGTACCTGCAGAAAACATCCTTGGCGAATACAACGAAGGCGTTAAGGTACTCATGAGTGGCCTTGACTACGAGCGTGTGGTGTTAGCAGGCGGTCCGCTTGGTATTATGCAGGCTTGTATGGATGTAGTAGTACCTTATATTCACGAGCGTAAACAATTTAACCAATCCATCGGTGAATTCCAGCTGGTGCAGGGCAAAGTTGCCGACATGTACACGCAAATGAACGCCGCACGCTCATACGTTTATACCGTGGCGAAAGCCTGTGACCGTGGCGAAACCACACGTAAAGATGCTGCTGGTGCAATTTTGTATGCCGCAGAACTTGCAACCAAACTTGCACTTGATGCCATTCAGCTACTAGGTGGAAACGGTTATATCAATGAATATCCTACAGGTCGACTACTTCGCGATGCCAAGCTGTATGAAATTGGCGCTGGTACGTCTGAGATCCGCCGTATGCTTATCGGACGTGAGCTATTCAACGAAAGTCGCTAGGAGTGCTACATGACGGTACTAAATTCTGCGGTTAATCCGCATGATCCCCAGTTCAAGGCAAACAGCGATGCGATGGCATCGCTGGTTGCTGATCTTAAAGAGAAAGTCGCCACATTGAGCCAAGGTGGTGGTGAAGCGCTTATTGCGCGTCACCAAAGTCGCGGTAAATTATTTGTACGTGACCGAATTGAAACCTTGCTTGACGAGGGCTCGCCGTTTTTAGAAATTGGCCAATTCGCCGCGTTTGGTGTTTACGAGCAAGATATTCCTTGTGCTGGTGTGGTCGCCGGGATCGGACGCGTTAAAGGCGTTGAATGCATGATTGTGGCAAATGATGCGACGGTAAAAGGGGGAACCTATTTCCCTATTACTGTAAAAAAACACCTACGAGCGCAAGAAATCGCTGAGCGCTGCCATCTTCCTTGTATTTATTTAGTGGATTCTGGCGGTGCGAACCTGCCAGAGCAAGATGAAGTATTCCCAGATAAATTGCATTTTGGTCGGATTTTCTACAATCAAGCCCGTATGTCTGCAAAGGGGATCCCACAAATCGCAGTGGTCATGGGGTTATGTACCGCTGGCGGAGCGTATGTACCAGCGATGGCCGATGAAAGTATTATCGTCAAAGAACAAGGCACCATTTTCTTGGCAGGGCCACCACTTGTTAAAGCGGCCACGGGTGAAGAAGTGAGTGCAGAAGACTTAGGCGGCGCAGATGTTCACTGTAAAGTCTCAGGTGTAGCCGATCACTATGCAGAAAATGACGAGCATGCGCTTTCTATCGCAAGACAGTGCGTGTCACGCCTTAACCATCAGCGCCCTACTCGCCCGTTCCTGCAAGATGCCAAACCACCACGTTATGACATCAGTGAGGTGTATGGCATTGTTGGTACGGATCTGAAAAAACCATTTGATGTACGCGAAGTCATTGCCCGTATCGTGGACGATTCTCAGTTTGATGAATTTAAACGCTACTTCGGCGAAACACTCGTGACTGGTTTTGCTGAAATTTATGGTCACCCTGTAGGGATCGTAGCAAACAACGGTATTCTCTTTTCTGAATCCGCGCAAAAAGGCGCACACTTTATTCAACTCTGTGCACAGCGCAATATTCCGCTGCTATTTTTGCAGAACATTACTGGATTTATGGTTGGTCAAAAATACGAAGCGGAAGGTATCGCCAAGCACGGTGCAAAAATGGTAACTGCCGTTTCCTGTGCTGATGTGCCTAAGTTTACAGTATTGATTGGCGGCTCATATGGTGCTGGTAACTATGGCATGTGTGGTAGAGCGTACGAGCCAACCATGATGTGGATGTGGCCAAACGCACGGATCTCCGTAATGGGTGGTGAACAAGCTGCAGGCGTATTAACGCAGGTTAAACAAGATGGTTTAGCGCGTAAAGGCCTTAGCATGAGCGATGCCGAAGTGAGCGAATTTAAAAAGCCAATTATCGAGCAGTACGAAAAGCAAGGACACCCATACTATGCCAGCGCAAGGCTTTGGGACGATGGCGTTATCGACCCTGCGGATACGCGCACAGTACTTGGTCTTGCCTTAGAGGCTGCGAGCAATGCGCCGCAAAAAGAATCTAAATTTGGCGTCTTCAGAATGTAAGGAGCACTTATGCCTGTCACTTTAAATATAACAAAAAGCAAAGTGGCGATTTTAGAGCTAAGTCGCCCAGAAAAACATAATGCCTTCAATGCGGAGGTGATTGCCGAACTCATTAAGAATATCGAATATGCCAGCGGCCTCGATGTCAGAGCGCTGGTATTAAAAACCGAAGGTAAACACTTTTCAGCGGGGGCTGATCTGGCGTGGATGAAATCCATGGCAGACAACGACTATGACGAAAACGTCGCTGATTCTTTAGAACTTGCTAAATTAATGCAAGTGCTGGCCACTTGCCCTCACCCAACGCTGTGTTTGGTGCAAGGTGCAGCTTTTGGCGGTGCACTCGGATTAATCGCCTGTTGCGATATCGCCATTGCAGAGCACAACTCTAAATTCTGTTTAAGCGAAGTCAAGCTTGGTCTTATTCCGGCAGTAATTAGTCCTTATGTCATTAAAGCCATTGGGGAACGCCAAGCGCGACGCTATTTTTTAACAGCCGAAGTATTCGATGGTGAAAAGGCGCTAGAAATGGGTTTAATTCACGAATTGAGCGATGATTTAGCAAAAAGCGAAGCGGATTTTCTCGAGACCTTGCTTAACAATGGCCCTGCTGCTGTGAAAAGTGCCAAAGCACTGATCAGCGAAGTTGCTGGTAAAGAAATAAATGAAGCGTTGATCGCCCATACCGCAAAGCGTATCGCTGAAATTAGAGTAAGTGACGAAGGCCAAGAAGGGCTTAGCGCCTTTTTCGATAAACGAGCACCACGCTGGCAAACCGCCGCAAGCGAATAGGAGTCTACATGCTAACTAAAATTCTAGTCGCGAACCGTGGTGAAATTGCCTGCCGCGTGATGCGCACCGCAAAGAAATTGGGCCTAACCACAGTGGCAGTTTATTCTGATGCAGATGCCAATGCGATGCATGTGAAAACAGCTGACGAAGCCTATCATATCGGTCCGGCACCAAGTAAAGAGTCTTATTTGGTCGCAGACCGAATTCTTGAAGTCGCCAAAGCGGCGGGCGTCGATTGCATCCACCCAGGTTATGGTTTTTTGTCTGAAAATGAAGTATTCGCAAAAGCGTGCGAAGCGGCAAACATTGCGTTTATCGGTCCGCTGGCAAGTTCTATTGAAGCGATGGGTTCTAAGACTCGTGCCAAGGAAATCATGCATGACGCTAATGTACCTTTGGTCCCTGGGTATTATGGCGACAAACAAGAAGATGATTTCTTACAGGCAGAAGCTGAAAAAATCGGCTTTCCGGTACTTATCAAAGCCGCTTACGGCGGTGGTGGTAAAGGGATGCGCGTGGTACGAGAAAGCAGCGAGTTTTTATCGGCATTACATGGCGCTAAACGTGAAGCTGCAGCGAGTTTTGGCAATGACTTAGTGCTGCTTGAGCGTTTTGTCGATAAGCCTCGTCACGTTGAAGTACAAGTTTTTGCCGATAGTCACGGTAACTGTGTTTACCTTGGTGATAGAGACTGTTCACTACAGCGTCGTCACCAAAAAGTGATTGAAGAAGCGCCCGCCCCAGGTTTGAGTGACGCGATGCGCAAAGCTATGGGTGAAGCGGCAGTACGCTGTGCGCAGGCGATTAACTATCGTGGCGCAGGTACAGTAGAGTTCTTACTATGTGGCGATGAGTTCTTCTTTATGGAGATGAATACTCGCCTGCAAGTAGAGCACCCAGTGACAGAAATGGTAACTGATCTCGATTTAGTCGAGTGGCAACTGATGGTTGCTGCGGGTGAACAGCTACCGCTGACCCAGGAGCAGGTTTCGTTATCCGGTCATAGCTTTGAAGCGCGTATTTACGCAGAAGACCCTGAAGAAAACTTCATGCCGTTTTCAGGTGTACTTTCACATCTTAGCTTTCCTGAAGCCAAAGATGGCATAAGAATTGACACCGGCGTGCAACAAGGCGATGAGATCAGTCCATTTTACGATCCTATGATCGCCAAGCTTATTGTTCATGGCAAAAACCGCGAGCAAGCGTTACTAAAGCTAAAATCGAGTTTAGAGCAAGTACATCTGTGTGGTTTAAAATCCAATATTGCATTTTTACATCACTTAGCAGGCCACCCTACTTTCACAGCTGGTGCGCCTGATACCCACTTTATCGACACGCAAACTGAGGTATTAACTCAATCGAATACGCCGCTGGATAAAATGGTGTTATTAGCAAGTGCGGCCTACCTTAGCCACCAACAACCATGTAAAAACACGGTGTGGGGAAACTTAGGCTTTAGGCTTAACCAAACCGCGAAAGTGGATTTACCATTTGCAGATCATGTCGCCTGTGCCTATCAATCTCAAGGTGGTTGGAAGGTTTCGTTTAACGAGCAAATCCACCAAATTGAATGTGAATTAAATGGACACCAGTTAACAGTGGTGATTGATGGTGAAAGGTTACACGCCAGTGCCATTGTGACCGAAACCGCGATCACTATTATGTATGGCCCGTATCAACATACCGTTGAACTCAAGTCAAAGCATTACATTAGCGATCATGAGCACGAAGCTGCACCGCTGGCAGCGCCATTGAACGGCACCGTGGTTAAGCATTTGTTAGCCGTCGGTACCCAAGTTAATAAAGGCGATGCCGTGGTGATAATCGAAGCCATGAAGATGGAATATACGCTCAATGCACCATTTGATGGCACGCTCACTTCATACTGCTTTGCAGAAGGCGAACTGGTTAGTCATGGCGATATGCTGGCGATTGTTGAGGAGCAGGACTAATGTCTCAGTATCCGGCTAACGTCAAAATTGTAGAAGTCGGCGCACGTGACGGCTTACAAAATGAGGTCAGTGTTGCTACAGAAGCTAAAATCTCGCTGGTTAACGCATTAAAAGACGCTGGTCTCAAGCACATAGAAGCAGGCGCGTTTGTGTCGCCCAAATGGGTGCCACAAATGGCCGATTCTGCTGCGGTGATCCAAGGCTTTGAGCGTAGTGAAGGCGTTGAAATAAGCGCCCTAACGCCAAACCTTAAAGGCGCAGAGCTTGCACTAGAAAATCAGGTCGACGAATTTGCCATTTTTACTGCCGCCAGTGAGGCATTTACGCAAAAAAACATCAACTGCACGATTGAACAAAGTATTGAACGCTTTCGTCCCGTTGTTGAACTTGCACAAAAAAACAACATAAAAGTAAGAGGTTATGTTAGCTGCGTGGTTGGTTGCCCATATCAAGGTGAAGTACAACCAAAGCAAGTTTTAGCGGTATGTAAACAATTGTTGTCACTTGGTTGTTATGAAATCAGCCTAGGCGACACTATAGGTGTTGGTACGCCTAAAAAAGTCCAGCAGCTGCTCACCTTGTTACTGCAACATATCCCTGCTGACAAGCTTGCGGTGCATTTCCATGATACCTACGGACAAGCATTAACGAATATTCACACGGCCCTGCAAATGGGGATCGCAACTGTTGATAGCGCCGTTGCAGGTCTCGGTGGTTGCCCTTACGCCAAAGGCGCGTCAGGAAATGTTGCCACTGAGGATGTAGTTTACTTGCTGCAAGGACTTGGCATTGAGTGTGGAATTGATTTAGAAAGGCTAGCAAAAGCAGGATGGACAATTTGTGATGCGCTAGGCAAGACA
Source organism: Pseudoalteromonas sp. Of11M-6 (assembly GCF_022347905.1). Lineage (NCBI taxonomy): Bacteria > Pseudomonadati > Pseudomonadota > Gammaproteobacteria > Alteromonadales > Pseudoalteromonadaceae > Pseudoalteromonas > Pseudoalteromonas sp. Of11M-6. The sequence goes on from NZ_JAKRFW010000038.1 coordinate 33,252, forward strand.
CCAAGCAGTAAAGTGTCGTTAGCACTCAAACAAACTTGTCAATCTTAAAACAATAACATTATTAGGAGTGGGCTTATGGCCGGTTTCGATAAAGTCGTATCAAGCTACAGCGAAGCGATGGCGGGTCTTAAAGACGGCGATACCATCATCGCAGGTGGCTTTGGTTTGTGTGGTATTCCAGAAGGCTTAATTGCAGAAATTAAGCGCCTGCAAACAAAAGAACTTACCGTGGTTTCAAACAACTGTGGGGTCGACGACTTTGGTTTAGGTATTTTGCTTAAAGATCGTCAAATTAAGAAGATCATTGCCTCTTATGTTGGCGAAAATGCGCTGTTTGAACAACAACTTCTCGATGGCATTATTGACGTTGAATTAACACCACAAGGTACGCTTGCAGAGAAGATGCGCGCTGGTGGCGCTGGGATCCCAGCTTTTTACACGGCAACAGGATACGGTACTCCCGTTGCTGAAGGTAAAGAAGTAAAAGAATTTGATGGCCGACCATATATTTTGGAAGAATCAATTACCGGTGAGTTTGCTATTGTTAAGGCTTGGAAAGCAGATCGCTATGGCAACTTGGTGTTCCGCCACACAGCAATGAACTTTAACCCAATGGCGGCGACAGCCGGAAAAATCACCGTAGCGGAAGTTGAAGAAATCGTAGAACCGGGTGAGCTTGAGCCGAGTCAAATCCACACCCCAGGTATTTATGTCAATCGCGTGATCAAAGGTGACTTTGAAAAACGTATTGAACGTGTCACAACGCGCAAATAGGAGGCAATCATGGGTTTAAATCGTGAACAAATTGCGATGCGCGTGGCGCAAGAGCTTGAAGACGGTTACTACGTTAACTTAGGCATAGGTATTCCAACCTTAGTGGCTAACTACGTACCACAAGGCATTGAAGTGATGCTGCAATCGGAAAATGGCTTGTTGGGTATGGGTCCCTACCCAACTGAAGACCTAGTTGATGCCGATATGATCAACGCGGGTAAAGAAACCGTGACAGCAGCGACAGGTGCAGCAATTTTTAATAGTGCGGAAAGCTTTGCCATGATCCGTGGTGGTCATGTAGACTTGACGGTACTAGGTGCTTTTGAAGTTGATCAACAAGGCAATATCGCGTCTTGGATGATCCCGAAAAAATTAATCAAAGGCATGGGTGGTGCAATGGACTTAGTTGCTGGTGCACGCAACATCATAGTGACCATGACCCATGCTAGCAAACACGGCGATTCTAAATTGCTTGAATCATGCACATTGCCGCTAACTGGCGTAAATTGTGTTAAGAAAATCGTAACAGATTTAGCTGTGTTAGAAGTAAAAGACGGCGCATTCCATTTGCTAGAACGCGCACCGGGTGTTAGTGTTGATGAAATAATCAGCAAAACTGCAGGCAAGCTTATCGTCGACGGTGAGATCCCTGAAATGCAGTTTGAGGCATCGTAAGACACACCCTAACTTACAAATGTACCGACCTCATTCCCAGTGCCAAAGGCGCTGAGTTACCCAAAACCCCTCGCAAGAGGGGTTTTTTTTCACATGCCATCAAAGAAAAACTCCTTAGTCTACATCACTCTTCATGTCTAGTTGATGAATGTGATGATTTTTAAATAAAAAATTCAGTAGCCATTTACTTTTCAATCTCACCCCCTAAACTAGTAGAGATAGTTTTGGTTGGCATTGAATATTCACCTGCCAGTACAACTTAAAACTAAAAAGTTGCTGCTTTGAAGCATCGACTGAATATCAAGTTGACACAATATATTGATACCATAGCTTAGTAGCATAACGGTTCGGTTGGTTTATCTTAATTACAAGTATTGAGGCAGTATACTGTCGCTGTAACTAACATAAACCCATCATATATTTAGATAGTCATTCGGCTGATGTGATTGAAATGCATAAATCGAATGAATACGCTAAATAATCTAAACTAGACTAAGTAATTTTTGTGGCTTATGGCTAGCATATTTTACGACTGATAAAGTCATTCTAAGCCGCTAATGATTAGCATTAATAGCCAGATTACATTTTGCTTTGTTGCATAGTTAGTTTATGTCGAATTGTTATCACCCACTGTCTAGCGATTAATTCAGTATATCAGCTTGGTGTCGTATCACGATGAGAACAACAAGAGGATATCATGGGCAATCACCACGATAAGTACAGCATCGATAATACAGACTACACAGTTGGACAAGACAATGTTCAAAAGTGGGGATTTGACGTACATAACCCTGTATTTGGTGTAAGTGCTGGATTAATACTGGCGTTTTTAGTCGCCGTATTATTAGTTGATGCAAACACAGCTAAAACCACTTTAGACGGCATAAAGTGGGATATCATAGGTAACTTTGATGCCCTATTTATGTGGTCTGGTAATTTCTTTGTGCTATTTTGTTTGGTGCTTGTTTTATCGCCTTACGGTAAAATTCGTTTAGGTGGTGAAAACGCCAAACCAAGCTATACTCGGGCGTCATGGCTGGCGATGCTATTTGCAGCAGGTATGGGTATCGGTCTGATGTTTTGGGGTGTAGCGGAGCCTGTCGCCTATTACACTGGCTGGTACAAAACACCATTAAATGTTGCTGCAAACACACCTGAAGCGGCTGAACTTGCAATGGGCGCGACCATGTACCATTGGGGTTTACATCCTTGGGCTATTTACGCCGTTGTCGCGCTTTCTTTAGCATTCTTTGCCTACAATAAAGGCTTACCACTGTCGATCCGCTCAATCTTTTATCCTATTTTAGGAGACAGAGCTTGGGGTTGGCCGGGCCATATCATCGATATTCTCGCCGTTCTTGCTACCTTGTTTGGCCTTGCGACATCACTCGGTCTGGGCGCACAGCAAGCTGGTGCTGGGATCCAACATGTATTTGGCATAGAAGCAGGTCTCGGTCTAGAAATTGCCGTGATTGTGGGCGTTACTGCCCTTGCGATTATTTCGGTTGTTCGCGGTATTGATGGCGGTGTAAAGATACTTAGTAACGTTAATATGTTAATTGCATTTGTGTTATTAGTATTCGTTGGTATTGCAGGTTTTGCGATTGCCATGGGTAATATTCCGACGACTTTAATGGCCTATGTTGAAAACATCATTCCACTGAGTAACCCGCATGGTCGTGAAGATGAAGCATGGTTCCAAGGTTGGACCGTATTTTACTGGGCATGGTGGATTTCTTGGTCACCGTTTGTCGGTATGTTTATCGCACGCGTTTCTGAGGGGCGTACCATACGCGAGTTTATTACCGCAGTTTTATTAATCCCGACATTGGTAACCGTGATCTGGATGTCAATTTATGGTGGCCTTGCTATCGATCAGGTAAAAAATGGCATTGGCGCTCTAGGTACTGATGGCTTGACTGAAGTGCCACTGGCGATGTTCCAAATGTTTGAAAACCTACCGATGAGCGATTTACTCTCGTTCACGGCGATTGTACTTGTACTGGTTTTCTTCATCACCTCGTCGGATTCTGGTTCTTTGGTTATCGATAGTATTACCGCTGGTGGTAAAATAGATGCCCCAGTACCACAACGTATATTCTGGGCGAGTATTGAGGGTGCAATTGCTGCAGCGCTATTGTGGATCGGCGGTAAAGAGGCAATTGAAGCACTGCAAGCGGGTGCTATTTCAACAGGTTTACCGTTTACTTTTGTACTACTACTGATGTGTGTAAGTTTGATCCTCGGGCTTCGAACTGAGCCTAAAAGCTAACGGTCGTTAATCTCATTACAGGCGGAGCTTGGTGTATGCTCCGCCTTTTTGTTATTTGGGGTTAGCTCCACCAGCGTTTCACCATGTCTGATGGGTCTAAACAATATTGAGCTTGAGCTTGAAATAGCTCCGCCGTTGCTAACGCATCGGACAAGGCATGATGTGGCTGATAATAGGGAAGCCCATAGCGCTTTCTGCAGTCAGCTAAACGTACCGAAGGAATTGGTTTACGTTTGAGCTTATCAAGCCAGCCTCTGGCGTTGTTTATCGCTGACTTTTCAATTTCCATCGTATCAATCACTGGAAACTCAATACCCTCACCCAATCTCGCTTTTAGCGCAGAATCGAAAAATGACTTTTCGACAAACTGATAGTGCACCACTATGACTTTACCATGCAGCGAAGCAAACACTTCCTCAAGAATATCTTGCAGATCTGGCGCGCTTTCAACTTGTGAGTGTGTGATCCGGTGCAGTACCACAGACTCCTCAGCCAGCGGACTGGTTGGCTTCACTAACCAATGCTTCGCTTGAGCCAAGCGGATCCGTCGTAAGTCAAATGGTACGACACCAACGCTCACAATATCATCGGTGTTTGGGTCGAGCCCTGTAGTTTCAAAATCAAGGGCAACAAACTCGCACTGGCTCAATTGCTGGTAAGGATCTACCACGCCTTGCTGATAAAATGCTTGAATTCTCGGGTCTTTCGACGTTTCTACCAAATGCTGAAAGCGATTTGGCCATGACATAATCTCGCCTTGCATATTACACCGCTACTTCATCATGGATTTGTTTTGATAGCGAAACTTTAAAAAGCTCTGTGCTTTGTCTAACACGCCAAAAGCTTCTTTAAGATTACGCTGTTCAAAATCAGAGAGTGTTTCAGGCGGCAAGCTGTTATCAGGCTTTTCGCCCTGCTCAATTTGCCATGCTTGATGGCGAATACGCATGATGGCAATATATTCAAGCGCAGCTTGCAAATCTAGCACCTTACCCTTTGGCAGTATATTTGCCTCATCAATATCTTCTAATCGCTCGAAGGAGTTTTGTTTTTTAGAACCAACGCCAAGGGCATGCACTCGAACCAAATCTGAAAGCGGTGCTGTGCCACGGCGTTTAATGTTCATCGAACGCCTGTGCTCACCGTCTTGCTCAAGGACAAAACCATTAAAAAAGCCCAAAGGCGGTGTTCTTCTTAGCGCATTATGTGCCATCGCAGCCAAAAATTTAGGGGTGCTTTTGGCCTTTTTACTGATAAAAGCAGTGAGTTTCTCAGCCCATTTTGTTTCACCCCAGACGCCTTCCAGATCAAAGAAAATCGAACTGTTAAGTAAAGCCTCAGGACTGGGGTTTTCTATCCAGTCTTCAAATTGTGCTAACCATTGACTGTAAGTTAGACGCCAAGCTGGGTTGCTTGCCATGATCCCACCATCGCAATATTTATAGCCACAATTGGCTAGACCATCACACACAAACTTCGCCAACTTTTCGAAGTAAGCGCCATGCTCAGCGGGTTGATAACTGTCATCCAAGATCAGTGCATTATCCTGATCGGTCACAATTAATTGTTCATCCCGAGCCATTGAGCCAAGGGCAATAAAGCAGTAAGGAATTGGTGGTGGACCTACTTTTGCTTCCGCGAGTTCGAGTAACTTGTGTTTAAACGTTTTACCTATAATCGACATCGCAGAACCAATCATGTGTGAATTGGCGTCTTCATTCACCATCCGAGTAAAAATTGCAGGAAGCTGTTTGGCGTAACTGCTCAAGTCTTCAACACTTTGCTGGTCCATTAGCCCTCTAACAAACAACAGGCTGCTTTGAGACTCGTAGCGCAAAATATCGGATAGCGCGACCACTCCTATCGGTTTACGCTTATGAACAACAGGCAAGTGATGCACATTGTCTCTTAGCATCAGCATCATGGCTTCGAAGACGTAGGCATTGGAGTCAACAATAATAAGGTCAGTCGACATAATCTCAGAGACCGGAGTTTGATAATTCAGCCCCTCAGCGACTACTTTTGTGCGAAGATCTCTGTCACTGATAAGGCCAACCACCTGACCATCATCTTCATCTGGATCTTCGACAACTGGTTTCTCGGGGTCATAGATAAGTAGTGATGACACATGCTCTTTTGCCATCACTTGAGCTGCCTGCTGTACCGTGGCGTTGCGTTCAACGTACACCACATCGCGTAGCAATAGTTTACGCACTTTGGCCGTGGTCAAATCGTTGCTGTCGGCTTGCTCAGAAACCGTGATTTTTAGTCTCGCATTATCGTCTGCTTCAAAATAATCAGCAAACGCTTCATAAACGTCGCAATACTCATCAAAAATGCCTACAGGAATACAGTACACTAGTGTATCTTCAAGGCTTTGAGCGCCAAAACGAACTTTGCGATTCATCAATAAACCACGCTGGCCAAAGATCCCACCTGTGGAAATACGATTGTATAACTCACCTGAGCGCCGATAGAGCTCGACAGCACCAGATCGGATCACATACAAGTAAGTGATCTGCTCTCCATATTCCAAAATGCCGCTGCCCGCTCGGTAGTAACCTACTTCGACTTGGCTTGCGAGTTTATGTAGTGCCTCTTGAGGCAAATCCGAAAACGGCGGGTAAGCTACTAAAAAATTGGCAATTTCCTGATGTTCAACTTCCATGGTTTGCCTTGATATAAAAAGGAATTTAACCCTATTGTGGGCAACGAGGGATAAATTTGCAATGAAAGCTGGTTTAACTAAGGCTGCAGCAATTGTTTTTTCCACTGTTCACCATTGTGATCAGGAGACTCGCTAGGATGCAGTCGAATTTAGTAAACGTGAGGAATTGCGTTGTAATAGGTTAATTCCAATTCCCTATTAATTTGTTTTGCAATGACTGCGTGCTAAAGCTAAATAAGTACAAACGCCTAATTTGACCTAAGTCACTTTAAAAACCAGTGAAACCGCCTCATACTAGTTATCTATAACTATTCGCAACAGGAACCGCACTCATGACTTATGAAGTCAATTTCGACGGCTTAGTAGGGCCAACACATAATTATGCCGGATTATCTTATGGTAATGTCGCGTCACTTTCTAACGCTACCAGCGTCTCTAATCCAAAAGAAGCGGCATTGCAAGGTCTTGAAAAGATGAAAGCAATGCATGATATCGGCCTAAAACAAGGAATATTCGCACCTCACGCACGCCCGAGTTTAGCCCCACTGCGTCGCGTTGGCTTTTCGGGAACTGATGCACAAGTACTTGAAAAAGCATATAAACACGACCCTATATTGCTTCGAGCTTGTTACTCTGCCTCTGCAATGTGGACGGCAAATGCGGCGACTGTATCGCCTTCTATTGATTCCAGCGATGGCAAAGTACATTTCACAAGTGCCAATTTAAACTGCAAATTTCACCGTTCAATAGAGCCAGAAACCACCACGAATTTACTTCGTGCTATGTTCGCTAATGCGCAATATTTTGCACATCACCAGCATTTGCCTGAGCAGCCTTTTTTTGGCGATGAAGGTGCTGCAAACCACACTCGCCTCGCCGATAGCCATGGCAGTAAAGGTCTACAATTATTTGTGTACGGTTCAAGTGGCTTTAACAGCGATATAAAGGGTCCTACTAAATATCCTGCTCGGCAAACATTAGAAGCAAGTCAAGCGATTGCAAGGCTACATCAATTAGATGATAAGCAAGCAATTTTTATCCAGCAAAATCCAAATGTGATTGATCAAGGCGTGTTCCATAATGACGTCATTGCGGTGGGCAATGAGAATGTGCTGTTTTGCCATGATCAAGCCTTCATTGATCAAACCTCCAGTCTAACCAAAATTAGACAAGCGTATATCGGCGAAAAGCCTTTACATATTGTAGAAGTTCCGACACATGCAGTGAGTGTTGAAGACGCAGTAAAAAGCTACCTATTTAACTCACAATTGATCACCTTGCCATCAGGCGAGATGATGCTGGTTGCACCGGAGGAATGTGCGAAGAATGATAACGTTGCCGCGTATATCGAATATATGCTCGGTGCAAAAAATCCGATTTCGCAAGTACGCTTTTTTGACTTACGCCAAAGTATGCAAAATGGTGGTGGACCTGCATGTTTGAGATTACGTGTAGCACTCAATGAAGCTGAGCTAAAAGCGGTAAATCCAGAAGTGATGATGAGTGAAGACAAATTTATTCAACTAAGCGCGTGGGTCAATAAACATTATCGCGATAAAGTCACAGAGCAGGATTTAGCTGATCCGAGCCTACTGCAAGAGTCCTATGCTGCACTAGATGAACTCACCCAATTACTTAATCTTGGTAGCGTTTATGACTTCCAACGCGCCTAATTTCAAGTTTTGCTTGTCAAACTGCAATTAATCTGAGGTTTATAGGGAGTGATTTCACTCCCTTACTTTTTAGCAAGTACGTTAACCGCCCACGTCTCAAGCATACCGTCGCTATTTAGCGTTACTAAGGTGTCTGGGTTTGGGACATACATATCGACTACCGTTGCCCCCTCATTCTCAGTATGAATAGACCAAGTACCTAATTCTTCCCCGCTCTCATAGCGCCAGATGGAGAGGTGAGACTTTGACGATGATGTCGCAAGTAAGCCTGAGTCAGAAATAAATTTGGCCTTTCTAAACATCTTAAAACGCGCCATATACTTTAGCTCACTGAGCTGTTTTCCAGACTCAAAGTCTAGTACATGTTGCGCATTCAACCCATCTGAGACGAATAAGTGCTTGCCATCATGACTCACTGTTAAACTGGTAACACGATGACTAAATTGATGCTCATATAAAGGTTCTGGTGAGGCAAATTGCCAAAGGGCAACCAACCCATCTTGCGCGCCTGTAACAAAATAGTCGCCACTATTGTCAAACGCCAAATGCTCTATCGGCCGAGTATGTGGCATAAAACGATTGTTTAACTTCGTGAATAGATCCGCCATATTGAGTGAGCCATCATCCATCGCAACAAGCAAACGCTGATTGTTATGGGAAAGCGCTAAAGCAGAGATTGAAGCTAGTGGACTCACCCCTGCAAAAGGTACGTTCGTTATCAACTTTTGCTTTGGAACAGACCAAATTGAGATAAGGTTTTCACCTGCCACGATGAGCATTTCCTTATCATCTGACAGCAAAACTTCTTTAACTGGTGTTTTTATTTTGTCTTTGGGTACTGAGAATATGACAGACTGATTGGCATTGTCATAAATATGGATTTCAGCGTTACTGTCTAATGTTACGCTCCACTTTCCATCTTTAGAAAAATGCCCGAGTATTATGCCATTTTGCGTCAACTGGCTTGTTACCCCTTTACTAATTTCAGGCTGCGATCCACACCCTACTAAAAATAAAGCGAACCAAGCTAGTGATATTAAACGAGACATCTTAAACCCTTAGCACATAATACATTTATTTCATTTACTGGCTTTACATATCGGCCGTTAGCAGACAAACTTAACTTATTGTGAATAATTTTAGACTGCATATGATGTATTTTAGCATGACAAAGTCACTTATTAAGCAAACTTTCGTTGTCTTAGCCGCAATGATTTTACTCTCAGCGTGCGGCTCAGAGGATAATGTCAGTGGTGACAAGGACACTCCTGGATATGCCGCAACAATGTATTTTGACGCACTCTATAATCAAAAAGATTTAGATGCTGCAATGAAAATCGCCACTCCCCGTCACGCGCGTATCATGCGCTCTTACGGTACTGCGTCGCAATTCGCCAGAAATTTAGTGAATATGCAATACGATGAAGTCACCATAGAAGTTGATATGACCAATCAAAGTCTGCGCGAACAGTATGGCGACAGCGCAAAAATTAATTTAATTTTTACAGGTCAGCTTCACGGTGAGCAAGTAGACGACATGCGTAGTGTCAGTATGGTACGCAAAAAAGGCAAATGGTACGTAGACAAGGTACTAGCCGACCCCTTTGCGCGTTAACTCAAGAATTAGATTGGAAAGCCCCGTTGTCGGGGCTTTTTTAACAAATTAGCCAATATCCCTCCGTCACAACAAACTAGTTGGGCGCTTTTGCATCAACAGCAATCGCTTTTGCAACTAGCGTTTCAATACAAAAGATGGTTTCAGAACTCTTATCATCAATCACCTTGTCGTCCATTGCGATACTGAGTTTTTCATTCAATGTCTTACCCACCAATTTCACGCTATTTTGTTTACACCACTTACGATATTTTGCCATTAGTGGAGCATGCGCCTTTTCCAGTAAATAAGCATGCTCAACCGTATCTATCGCAGAGTGTTTTACCACGGCGCACAGATGCGAGATACGTTCACGGGTCGAGTTATGATCAGAAACATTGCTACATACCTGCACCGCCAATTTGTCGCTTGGCGCTTTGAGCCACTTACCAACAGGAAACGCCATACGCTTTAGCAAAAATGCCAGAGGTGCTGCGGTAAAGTTATCGCAAAATGCATAAATAGCCTTACTTGCTTCGTTAAGACAGTGATCTAAGGCAAACTTTACCAGCGGTAAGTCCCCTTGCTGACGGCCATCATCTTCGTATTTTTTTAATACGCACGAGGCGATATAAAGAAAGCTCAGGACATCTCCTAATTTTGCAGAGAGCATTTCTCTACGTTTTAGTGAACCGCCTAGCTTTAACATAGCGATATCACTATACACAGAAAGTGCTTGGCTCAACCATGTTAGCCGTCGGTAATACGCCGCCACATCACCACTAACTGGCGCACGTTCGAAACGTGCAAGTGTGAAGCCATTAAAAAATGCCTTAAGCCCATTCACAGAGGTATGCTGCAAGTGTTTGCAAAGCACTTCATCAAACTCTTTCAATGCGATTAATTGATCTTCTTGCTGTACGATACTCATTTCTTTGAGTATGAAAGGATGGCAACGCGTTGCACCTTGACCAAAAATCATCAAGCTTCGAGTTAAGATATTGGCGCCCTCAACGGTAATAGAAATCGGCATCCCCATATAATTGTGAGCAAGATAATTCATTTCCCCCATTTGAATGGCTTTTCCGCCATGAATATCCATCGCATCATTTAATGCCACCCTTGCATGCTCAGTGAGGTGATACTTGGCAATCGCAGTGACTACCGAAGGACTTTGCTTTAAATCAATTGCCAACGCAGTGGTTTGTCTCACCGCTTCAATAAGATAGCTATAGCCGTAAATTCTGGCTAACGCGCTTTGCACTCCCTCAAAGGCAGAGATAGGTACACCAAATTGGCGACGGACACCAGCGTAAGCCGAAGTCGTTCTGGCACTTAATTGAGCGGTTCCCGCGCTCAATGCAGGCAAAGATATCCCCCGTCCAGCACTTAAACACGACACCAGCATGCGCCACCCTTTGCCGATACCTGCCTGTTCGCCTATCACCCAAGCCAGTGGAATAAAAACATCTTCACCACTAGTTGTGCCATTCATAAAAGCTTGGCCCAGCGGGTTATGTCGATCTCCAGTTTTCACACCTTCATGTGCAGTCGGAATAAGTGCACAAGTGATCCCAAGCTCTACTTTGTTCGAAAGCAATTGATCCGGGTCGTAAACCTTAAACGCAAGTCCTAATACATCAGCGACGGGCGCCAGCGTGATGTATCGTTTTTGCCAAGTTACCGCAAGTCCAATTTGCTTTTCTCCCTCAAATTCACGCTCACACACAATCGCAAAGTCTTGGATGCTACCCGCATCCGATCCCGCCTCTGGCGAGGTCAATGCAAAACAAGGTAGCGCCTCACCCGAGGCAAGCTTTGGCAGCCAAGTATTCTGCTGTTCGTTGGTACCGTAATGAAGCAGTAACTCCGCAGGGCCTAAACTATTTGGCACCATCACGGTCACCGCCGTAGACAAACTACGGCTGGCTATTTTTGCAACGATGGTGGAGTTCGCCTGAGCACTAAATTCCCGACCACCAAAAGCCTTTGGAATAATAAAAGCAAAAAAGCCCTTTTCTTTTAAAAATTGCCAAACCTCTTCAGGCAGGTCTTGAGCCTCAGATATTTTTTCTTCATCAAGCATTTTTAGCAGCGTATGTAATTCGTTGTCTATAAATGCCTGTTCTTCATCGCTCAGCTTTGGCTTATCATTGCTCAACCACTTTCGCCAATTCGGCTTACCCGAAAACAACGCACCATCCCACCAGATACTCCCCGCTTCCATCGCTTCTCGCTCAGTTAGGGAGAGTTCAGGTAATGACGTTTTGAAATAATTAAAGAGCGGTTTAGTGATCAACTTAACCCTGATATCACGGACACAAAATACCACCACAATTGCCAATATCACCAATAAAACTAAAGTCATATGCACTCCTTTTTGCAGGCTTCAAATACGGCCTTTTGATACAATTGACTGCCTTAATTATGGTTAATAATCACACTAACTCAACTTTTATCTGCGCTCGCATCTCATTGTTTGTCCATCGCAAAATTGTCGTTTTAAAGTCGTCCTGCTATTATTCTTGCCACCACAGCAAAAAATGATGCTTTGCTGCGCGAAAAAGCCGCGCTCAGTACGATTAGTTGTTCATACGACTAATACTAATTGGATTAATTTACTTGCTGATTTTTAGCAATTAACCCAATTAGTGTAGCTGGCTATAGATACTAAAATGCCGTCTAGCGTTAAGTCGGCTCGTGTATTCATTAAAACAACAAGTGAACCCTATGAAACCAAGATTTAAGTTAAGTGTTGGCGCACTCATCGTTGCCAGTACTTTTGCACTCTCTGCCTGCAAATCCACTGAAACTACAAATAAAGCGCTATCAGAAGCCGATGCAGTTGCATTTTTAGATAAGGCGTCAGAACAGCTGGTTGACCTTAACTTCCGCTCTAGCCGCTCAGCTTGGATTTATGCAAACTTTATTACTCACGACACTGCTTCTCTTGCTGCGGACGTGAATGAGGAATACACCGCTGCGCTCGTGGAGCTTGCTAACCAAGCTGCACAATTTGATGGCTTGACGTTAAACGAAGATACTCGCCGCAAGCTTGACAAATTGAAGCTAAACCTGACATTACCTGCACCAAAAGATGCTGACAAAACAGCGGAACTTGCAAAGCTCACTGCAGAGCTTGATGGTATGTACGGCAAGGGCAAATACTGTAAAGATGATGGCACTTGCCTAAGCCTTGGCGACATGACGGCTAAGATGGCGAATAGCCGCGACTATGAAGAGCTTTTAGACATCTGGCAAGGTTGGCGAGAAGTGTCAAAGCCGATGCGTCCACTCTATGAAAAGCAAGTGGTACTTACCAATGAAGGTGCTAATGAGCTTGGCTACGCAGACACAGGCGCCATGTGGCGCAGTAAGTACGACATGCCAGCGGACGACTTTGCAAAAGAACTTGACCGTACTTGGAACCAAGTAAAGCCGCTATATGATTCGCTGCACTGTCATGTTAGAGCCAAGCTTGGCGAGAAATACGGCGAAGATAAAGTGCCTCAAGACCAGCCTATTCCTGCGCACTTGCTTGGCAATATGTGGGCACAAAGCTGGGGCAATATCTATGACTTAGTCGCGCCGGAAAACGCAGATCCGGGTTATGATGTAACAGCGCTACTGGCTAAACACAATTACGACGAAATCAAAATGGTAAAAGGTGCAGAAAAGTTCTTCACCTCTATGGGTTTTGCCCCATTACCTGAGACTTTCTACGAACGTTCTTTATTTATTAAACCACAAGACCGCGACGTACAATGTCATGCATCAGCATGGAACTTAGATGCCAAAGACGACCTACGCATCAAAATGTGTATCCAACGCACCGGTGAAGAGTTCTCAGTTATCCACCATGAACTAGGCCATAACTTCTATCAGCGCGCTTACAATCAACAGCCTGTGTATTACCAAGAAAGTGCCAACGATGGCTTCCACGAAGCTATCGGCGACACCATCGCGCTATCTGTAACACCTGGCTACTTAAAGCAAATTGGTTTGTTGGATAACGTACCGGATGAGTCAAAAGATATCGGTCTATTGATGAAGATGGCACTCGACAAAGTTGCATTTATTCCATTCGGTCTACTTGTCGACCAATGGCGCTGGAAAGTATTCTCTGGTGAGATTTCTCCAGCAGAGTACAACCAAGCGTGGTGGGAATTAAGAGAGAAATATCAAGGTGTTAAAGCACCAATTTCACGTACTGAAAATGACTTTGACCCAGGTGCAAAATACCACGTACCAGGTAATGTACCTTACACTCGTTACTTCTTAGCGCATATTTTGCAGTTCCAGTTCCACAAATCACTTTGTGAAATTGCTGGCAGCAAAGAAGCCATTCACCGCTGTTCTGTTTACAACTCGAAAGCAGCTGGTGAGCGTTTAAATGCCATGCTTGAAATGGGCAGCAGCAAACCTTGGCAACAAGCACTGAAAACGCTAACAGGTAAAGATGAAATGGATGCAACAGCAGTACTTGACTACTTTGCACCATTGCAAAAATACCTAGATGAGCAAAATAAAGGCCGTAATTGCGGCTGGTAATTGCTAGCAAATTTAAACTCAGAAACGGGCACACTCAATCGTGCCCGTTTTTTATTGGTTTAATTTTGTTACAGTTCAGTAACTTCCTTTTTTAGCGCCAATCATATACGCTCAAATCAAAGTCAGCCTACCGCTCTAGCAGTGAAAGTCTGTGTTGTCACTTGCAAGGATCCTTATGAATATAAAAAGAATTGGCCTAATTGCCATCTTTGAATTGCAACGCTTGTTTGCAACGAAACGCGGATGGATAGCCATCGCCGCATTTGTTTTGGTTTGGTACGCCATTTTGCGCTACGCCATTGCAGAAGCGGTATCCATTGTCAGCGACCCCAACTTCAAAAATATGATCCAGAGTTTTTCTGGCGTCGTTGGTATGCACCGTATTGCCCAATGGCCTGAAATGGAACTTGCACTGTACTTAGTTTGGTCAATATTTTTATTTCCTCTTTTTGTGATCTTTTCAAGCGCAGATCAAACTGTAGAAGATAGAACCCGCGGCACACTGAGATTTCTAACCCTGCGCACATCTCGCGCGGAAATTGTTGTTGGCCGCTTTGTTGGGCAGGTATTCAATACGTTGCTGCTCATAGCGATTTCTGCTGTAGGTGCTTGGATATTAATGGTGGTGCGCGACCCAAGCTTGTGGCTCACAGGGCTAAGTCGGGCTACATTAATTGTTTTAGAGCTAACGCTTATTACTGCGCCATTTATTGCCCTGATGTCTGTTGCTAATCACTTTGCTAACTCAAGCAAAATGAGTATGATTTACGCAATTTTAACCTACTTAACGCTCGCTACTTTGGTCGCTTTTGCACTTGAGTACAGCGCTTACGCGGAGTATCTGTTTTATCTTTTTCCTGGATTCCAAGGCACAGAAACCATCGCACAAAATATCAACCTCACTCGCTTTGCCACACCGGTCCTGCATAGCCTCGTGTTAATTGCAATTAGTTGTGAACTATTAAGAAGGCGCATGCTATGAGTAGCATTATTGAAGTTAATAATTTAGTGAAAGAGTATGGACGAAAGCGCGCACTAGATAACGTATCTTTTACCCTAAACGCAGGTTCACCCATTGCGCTTGTTGGCCCAAATGGTGCGGGTAAAACCACCCTTTTTAGCACACTTTGCGGGTATCTAAATGCAGATGCTGGCAATGTTCAGATTTTAGGTCACAAACCTGGCAGCGCTGCACTTTTTGGTCGCCTTGCCGCACTTCCACAGGATGCTCAGCTTGATCCAAGGTTTTCTGTCAGTAATCAGCTACGTTTATACGGACAACTTCAAGGTTTAGATGCGAAAGCGGCCGAGAGTGAAACGCACAGAGTGCTTGAGCTTGTCGACCTCAAAGACTGTTATCACGCCAAACCTCATGAGTTATCTCATGGCATGCGAAAACGTATCTGTATTGCTCAAACGCTACTTTCAAAGCCTGAAATTGTACTGCTTGACGAAGCCACGGCTGGATTAGATCCCGTGAATGCTCGTGAGATCAGAAACCTAGTAAAAAGGCTTCAATCTGAAACGACTTTTATTTTGAGTTCACACGATTTAGTAGAACTCGATGATTTGTGCGATCAGGTATTACATTTACAGCATGGTAAATTAACTGCTGTTGACCGCATCCAAGAAGCGGAACTTGCCACGCTGACTGTAAAACTTAAAGAGTCTGGCACCAGTAGTCACATAGCGCTTTTGAAATCCTTACAAGGCGTTGAAGAGGTGACAGTAAATGCCAGTGGCGCCCTGCTTATTGAGTACCGTAGCGGCCAACAGGTTGATATTGACGTACTCCGACTTTGCCGTGAACAGGGTTGGCGTTACAAGTCGTTAGTTAACGGTAAAACACTAGAAGATGAACTGTTCGGCTAGCGCACGGTTAGTTTAGTAAATTAAAAAAGCCTGCATCTTACAGGCTTTCTTAAATGATTTATAACTTCGCCAGTAACAAAGAGCCGGGTCGAGGTAAGCGAGGTAATATTGCCGGCGTTTTCGCATAATCCGCAGGTAAACGCTCTTTCAACTCGTTCACCTTTGTTTGGTTATTCAGTTTTTCGTATGCATAGTATCTTAGGATATCTTGATATGTTTGATTTTCAGCGCTGGTTACAACATCACTGTTTAATACAGCTAATGCTTTATCGTAGTCTGCCATTTCAATGTAAGCGCGTGCCAAATCAGTAGCGCTACCGATTTGAAAGCGACTTTGCATTTTTTCAGATAAACTCTCTAGTTGCTCTGCTGCCTGCTGATGTTGCCCAAGGTGCATATAAGCTGATGCCAATCTGTTTTTTAAAAATGGCGGTTGAGTAGAGCCTTCAGGAAACCAATTAGTGTAAGCGGTCAAGATTGCTTCGTGTTGACCTAGCTTATGATAGGTTTGGTCGAGCAAGGTAAAGCTTTTTACTTTTATATCCAGCTCTTCAAAACCATTTAACGAACCGCGGTTACTATGCCAATTTAAAATGTGTGAAACCGCTGCTTTAAGCTGTGTTTCATCATTCGATTTCGCGCCTTTCGCCCCAGCGAGTAGCTCTCTCAATTGCTGTTGATATCGCGCTGACTTTTCACTCTTTTGTTTACTCGCTTCTTGTGTTACCTGCTTTTCAGAGACGATTTGGTTAGCAGCTAAGGCACTACAAGACAGTGCTGCCGTGATAATCATTAAATGGGATAATTTCATTTTCTTTTCCTTGTTTAGTGTTTTAACTCTTTGAATATTGAAACTTTTCGAGTGAGATACGGCTAATACTGAATGACCTAATGACGCATGTTCATGCCGGTATTGATGTTCGGACAACAGTAAGCTGGCCAAATCGTATCTATATTTATCACTCAGTTTTTCCATACAGCTTTCATCGCAGCTGAGTTCGATTTGTTGTCGCGCCAAATTTGCTAACAACAAACAGAATGGATTCCAAAAGAAGACGCTTTCAGTCGCACATATTAGCCATAACCAATATGTGTCCTTATGCTTGATATGCGTTAACTCATGCTCAATCACGGAATCGAGTTCTGGTCGACCTTTCATCTTAAAATCTAACCAAATGGTGTGCTGTAATGGGCCTGTCGTAATTGCTGGGGTACTCAATTCTGTAAATTTTACGGTGCAAGACGTGTGTAGATATTGATGCTCTTCACTGGTGTAGGCACCTTTTTCTATGCCACTTAGTAACCTTTTATACGACCATACTCTCGCTAAAAATAGTCCTCCACCTACCACTGTCAGAAATACAAACAAATTTGAAAACACTTGGTTTATGGTATAGCCAGAAAGCCAGTTTGATTCGGTTTGCAAAGTGGTTTGCTTGATGCTGTTCGGTGGAGTTGACCCTGAGTCTGAAATAGAACTCACCTCAATAGTGTAAAGCTCCAGATCTATTAAAAAAGGGGGTGGGGAAAGTTGCTGCCATGGAATTAGCCAACTCAATAACCCTACTACCAACACATAAAAGCGCGTTCGTGCAGGCGCAGTTTTCAGAAAATAACAGCTAGTCAAACTAAACATGCTGAGCAAGCTTGCGGTGAGTAAGTAATCAAACATTAGTCGCTCTCTGTCTTCTGTTTTTTGCTCTTAAGTAGGTTTTGTAAATACTCAATATCATCATCGTCTAAACTCTCTTCTTTAATGAAATGAGCTATCAGGCTGCGTGAACTACCTTTAAAAAAGCGATCCATAAAACGCGGTGTTGCCTGCTGTGAAAGCGCTTGCTGAGTCACTTTTGCTTGATAGACGATTGACCTCCCCTGCTGACCACAGCGCTCGACTGCACCTTTTTGCTCTAGTCGATCTACGATTGTTTTGACTGTGTTATAAGCCACTTTTTTTGTTCTTGTATCATCTGCAAGAAGATATTTATGAAGCTCACTGGCAGTACATGCATTTTGTTGCCAAAGTAACTTCATCACGTCTAATTCAAATTCACTTAGTTTCACTTATCACCTCTACCACTACATCTGTAGTTTTCAACCACTACAAATGTAGTGGTTAGTACCCATGAAGTCAACTAGAAATTTTTGGTGGGACACAGAAGGTGAAACCTTTACATGAAAGCCGTATTACTTTGAAGGAAAGTGAAGACTGTGCAACAACTCCCCCAAGAAGCAGCATAAAATAGCGACGAAGGAGCGCGAGCTTGCTATTTTTCGTTCCTTGGTTAAAGCCTCTGTATGGATAATAACAACTCAAATTAGGGTAAAGTGAGACTCAAGTTTTAGCTACAACTAAAGCTCTCTATGTTGTAGTTCTATTGATCGCTGACACCCACCACTAATGTGTTAAAGCGTTTGTATGGTATTGATTACCCGTGGTGTCGACGAATGTGCTTAACTAAGCCCGCTTGATTAAACTCAAGTGAAACAATATTGGTTTTACTATATTCAATAGTTTTATCTAAATGAGCAGGTTTTACTTTACCTGATTCGGTCATTTTTACAAAGACGACATTAGCGCCAACCATTACCTCATTTATTTCTATTGAACTATGAATGACTTCATCTTTTAATTTATTAATCATATCCTCTCGGAGTTTAGATTTATCTGTATAAGTAAATTTAAATTTGACGTGTTCATCGATAAAGTCATCAGAAAGCAGTGAGATATAGTTTTCTATCTCTTTAATTGTTGTATTTGGCTGTTGACGCGCATTTTTTGCCGCTACAAATACTTTTGCTTTCTCAATTAGTTGCTCTGACGTGAAATTCTCGTGTGCACTACTAGAAAATGAAAAAAGAAAACAAAATAACACTAATATAAATTTATTCACGGTTCTTTCCTGATATACCTAGACATATTGACTCCCACATGGCACTTGTCTCCACCTCTTCGTGGGTTAGCTTAAAGCCAATGCCATAATTAGTTTGTCAAATAACTAAACAGCAGAGGCTAACATGAACAAACATAACATATTTTTCATTGGCTTAGGTATTTATAAAGAGCTTGTTAAAGTCGCTTAACGAGGCGCCCAACCCGTTCATTTTGGTCAAGAGTCAAATCGCTCAAATCGCTGACACCCACCACTAATTTGCACCTTCCTAAGATTCCGCCTACGCTTTAATTCTGCACTCAAAGGATTGAGGAAACCAAACTATGGCTACTGCCCGTAAAAAACAAATTAGTTTAACCGACACCAAATACTACCACTGTATCTCCCGTTGCGTGAGGCGCGCCTTTCTGTGCGGTGAAGATAAATTTACTGGAAAATCATACGAGCACCGCCGTGATTGGGTTGAAGAAAAGCTCCTGATGTTGGCAGATGTGTTTTGTATTGATATCTGTGCTTATGCCGTGATGAGTAATCACACCCACATTGTTTTATATGTTGATGATAAAAAGGCTAAGCGTCTGTCGGATAAAGCGATTGTGATACGATGGCACAAGTTATTTAAAGGCAATTGGGTAAGCCAAAAATTTACTGAAGGTGAGCCACTCAATGAGTCGGAGCAATTGATACTCGATGAGCATGTCGCCAAATACAGAGAAAGGCTCGCAGATATTAGCTGG
>NZ_JAKRFW010000039.1:0-52799 GCF_022347905.1 Pseudoalteromonas sp. Of11M-6
GTTGGAGTTTGGAACCTTGTCGCGGGGTTATGTATTCGTAGCAGCGACTTTATGTCGCGATGCTGTTATCTCGGGGTAAATCCGCAGCTTTAGGTGTGGCGTTTCGGTGCTGCTGTCGCGGGATAAACCCGCTGCCACGAGGTTGGAGTGCTTGTCGCGGGGCTATGTATTCGTAGCAGCGACTTTATGTCGCGACGCTCTTATTACGGGATAAATCCCGGTTACGGATCGCGATTCTCTTTTTTATTTTATCTCGTGACGATAGCTGCACTGAAGCTATCGCTACACATTTACAATTTATACCTCGTTAATAAACAACCATTATGTTGCAATTATTTACGATAAATTTAACTTCATTCATTGTGTATTTAGTGTACCAACGGTATCCTACTTTCAAACTAAATCAAGCGGTTGGATCTAACGCTTTACTGTGATAAATTAGCGGGGTCATCGTGGGCTGTTTCTATCTTGGTCATAGTTTTGACTACAAAGCTCGCGTTGAATCGGGTCAGGGAGTGACTTAGTCCCTGTCTACCATACAAATTTTTAATTTAAAGCTTTCATTGCTAGCAATGAAGCTTTTTTTGTGTGTTAACACGCTAACGTGGCGTTGTTAATAAAAAAGAAAACAAGGACTAATCATGATTGCAAACAAAAAATCTCTTCTTGCGCTGTCAGTCGCATCTGCGTTGACGCTTTCAGGCTGTTTCAGCGACGATGACAATAACACAACAACTCCACCACCAGAGCCTACAGATCCTGTAGTTGTAGCACCTGATGCTCCTAATGCTCTTTCTCTAGTTGTGAATGGTAGCGTTGTTGACAAAAACAGCACTAACGTTGTTCCTGCAACAATCGCATTCCTAGAAAATGGTGAAGCTTCTGAAAACATCGTAAATACCAAAGGCGAAGTAACTGCAACAGTTGAAAC
The DNA here is from genome assembly GCF_022347905.1 of Pseudoalteromonas sp. Of11M-6. Lineage (NCBI taxonomy): Bacteria > Pseudomonadati > Pseudomonadota > Gammaproteobacteria > Alteromonadales > Pseudoalteromonadaceae > Pseudoalteromonas > Pseudoalteromonas sp. Of11M-6. The sequence continues at coordinate 932 of NZ_JAKRFW010000039.1, forward strand.
TGGTGATGCTGGTAATTTTGTATTTACTGTTAAAGAAGGTGCTGAGCTTTCTCAAGTAACAGCCGTTGTTACAGCGAACGGTTACTTCTCAAAGAGCTTCAACATTGATCTAACTACGGAAGAAGATGTTGCTGAAGTTGCGGTTCAACTAGCACTTGTTTCTAAAAATACAGATTCAACTGTTGAAGAAGTTGTAGAAACTGAAGTTGAAGGCGGTGTTGTAGACGCTGCAATCACAGCAACAGCAGCTAAAGGCAAAGCTGGTGCTAACGTGGTAATTCCTGCTGGCGTTGTACTTCGTGACGCAAATGGTGAAGCTATCACTGGTACAAAAGTATCACTAAACGTTGGTTCTGCAGATCCTACATCTTCAGCTGCCGGTGCAGTGCTTCCTGAAGGACTGAATGCAGATAGCGCTGCGACTTTAGCAGCTCCAGTTGGTGTTGCTAACGTAACAATGACTGATGAGAATGGCGTTAAGATCAAAAAGTTCAGCAACCCAATCTCTATCTCAATCTCTATTCCAAAAGATACTGTACTAGCATCTGAAGGCCGCGCTGTTGAAACTGGTGATGTATTAGGCCTTTCATCTCATAACGAAGATACAGGCGTTTGGACTAAAGAGACTAATAATGAAGTTACTGTTGGTGCTTTAAACGAAGCAGGAACTGCGTACAAAGCTTCGTTTATGACCGACCACCTTACATTCTTCACCGCAACTGATGAAGTTGCTGTATGTAATAATGATGTTTCTGTAAACATCACTGGTGACGTACCTGCAGGCGGCTTATTTGTTGATGTGCAATCATCTGATATCAATGCAACTAAGTTCATTGCTTCAGGAGCAACTTCTAAAGTTATTTACACTGCGGAAAACGCGGGTAAAAATAACGTAAGTGCAGACGCGACAGCACGTATTGTACTTCGTGATGCTGAAGGTACAGTTTGGTTTGATACTGAAAATGAAGTAGCTGTATGTGGTGAAGCTGTTGCAGCAACGTTAGAAGCGCCAGCGGTTGAGTACACAACAGCATCATTTGACTTAACGGGTGTTTGTTCTAATGATGAGTCGGTTTCTGTTCCAGTACAAAACTCAGTGATTACTTACCGTCGTGCTGACAAAGCAACATACCTTGCTGCAAATGCTGAAGGTACATATTCGTTAAATAACCTAGTTGTTGGCGAGACGTACACTGTAAGCATTGATCCATTATCACTAGAAGTTGCAGAAGGCCAAGCTACATCGTTTACTTTTGAAGCGGGTGCTGAAGTTGCAGACCAAGAGCTAAAAATGGCTTGTGAGACAGTAACTGGTTCTTAATAACGTCTGTTATTAAGCCTTAAAAAAGCCGCTGAATAGCGGCTTTTTTTGTTGTCAAAAAAGTTACAGACATCCTAACATAAGTACGCTTAGCAAAGTTTGGACGTCATAAATATTATTAAAGTAATATTACGGTTGTTATACACTTGCTTCTATTAAAGGGACTTGAAGTAACTTTGTATACGAAAATCTTTAAAAATTATTAAAAACTTATACTATCAAGCTGGACAATCTTAAAACCTTCTCTATATTTAAACTTCGATGTATTAAAACGCGCGACGGTGCCGCCTGGCGCTTTCAAAAAAGGGAACAAGGACCAATCATGATTTCGAACAAAAAATCTTTACTCGCTTTGTCTGTAGCTTCAGCTCTAGCATTATCTGGCTGTTTTAGCGATGATGATGATAATGTAGTTGTTAAGCCGCCAGAACCAACAGATCCTGTGATTGTGGCGCCAGAAACGCCAGCTGCTCTAGCATTTGCTGTAAGCGGTAACGTAGTTGATATTGATACTGTTGATATCGTTGCACCGGCAACAATTGCCTTTTTTGAGGATGGAGAGCCTGCCTCAAACTTGGTTAACGTCAATGGTGATGCAATAACACAGATTGCAACAGAAGATGGTAGCTACACCTTTACCGTAAAAGAAGGTGCAGACGTTGGGATCGTAACTGCGGTTGTAACTGCTGACGGCTATTTTTCAAAAAGCTTTGAAATTGATTTAAGTAACGAAGACTCTGAGGCAACTTTAGAAGCTGAATTGGCGCTCGTGTCAAAAAGCGGTGATGAAGTTGTTGAAGCAAGCGTTTCTGAAAGTGTAGCTAATGCAACAACTGCATCTGCTGTTACTGCTGCGGCAGCAAAAGGTAATGCAGGCTCTGATGTCACTATTCCAGCCGGCGTGCAATTAAGAGATGCAAACGGTAATGCAGTTACAGGTACTTCTGTTTCATTAACTGTTGGCTCTGCGGATCCTACATCCAGCAAGATCTCCGCTGTTTTGCCAGCTGGATTGAGTGCAGATAGTACAACCAGCGTTAAAAAGCCAGTTGGTGTAAGCAATATCGTGATGCAAGATAACAATGGAACTAAGATCAAGCAATTTAGTCAAGAGATTGATGTTTCTGTTTCACTTCCTGTCGCAACCTTAGCACCATCTGGTGATAGAACAATTCAAACGGGAGACCTGTTTGATGTTTCTTCGAATAATGAAGATACAGGTAAATGGCAGTCAGAAACGAATAAAGCAACTGTTGGTGCGTTAAATGCGGAAGGTACGGCTTATAAAGCATCTTTCAAAACCGATCACCTTACGTTCTTTACATTGTCTCGTTCAGTTCCAATCTGTACGCAAGGTATTACTGTTAATGTGACTGGTGATACTGTTCCGAGTTCAGGTCTATATGTAAGTATGACTTCAGCAGATGCAAGCGTATCAAGTTATTTACGTGGTGGTAGTACGTCAAAAACAGTCGTTTCTGCAAGCACTTCAGCTCGTTACGGTATTAGCTCAACGGCATCAGCACGTGTAGTTATTCGTGACGCAGCAGGTAACGTGTGGGGGAATGCTTCTGCAACGAATGCTGAAGTTCCGGTATGTGATGGCCCAATTTCGATCGCGCTAGCAAATCCAATTCAAACCACAGTTAATGAAAATGTAACTGTTAGAGCAGTTTGTTCTAACGATACAACGGTAACAGAAGTTATCCCAGGTGCGATTGTAAAGTATAGAGCTAGTACTACTAAGCCATTCCGCACAGCAGCAAATAATGGTGACGGTACTTTTGCACTTTCTGCACTTAACGGTGATATCGCATCATATGCTGTTAGCGTAGATCCTCGAATTTCGGCACCATTCACAACGTCTATTACGCCTGATGGAACAGATGAGACCATCGATGTTTCAGTAGCGTGTGACACTGTAACGGGTAGCTAAGAAAAGAATGATTAGTCCAATCAGTTAAGCCGCGGAGACGCGGCTTTTTTCTTTTCTCAATTAAATATATACATGTAGGTATTACTCGTTATCACTTTTTCGCGGGATAAACCCGCTGCTACAAACTTGGCGTAGCAGCGACTTTAGGTCGCGACTCTTTTATGGCTTTAGGTCACGACTCTCTTTTATGGTTTTATGCCACAACTCTTTTCTTTACGCGCTTGTCGCGGGATAAACAGGCTGCTTTGAGGAGAAGGTAACTATCAAACTTCCGAAAAAGACTAAAAACCGTTAAACTTAAGATCTTTAGTATACTCAATACGTTGACTACAGTATGAAATCTCATTTAGGCCGAAGAGCGTTTTCCTCTATGGAACTTCATACTTTGTTCAATGGCTATATATACTCGGATGAAAAGTTGAAGCGTGAGCAACCCAAGCATTGGCATTTTTGGTTACCTTTGCTGAGCTATTATACGGGGGCTTACAGTGATGAAATTGGTTCTCTTACACTTGATGATATTCATTATGAAGATCATGTTCATGTGTTTCATTTTAATACTCACGGTAAAATTCAACCACGTATTGTGCCCATCCATTCTGCTTTATGGCAAAGCGGGTTAGAGCAGTATTTAGCACTAGTCAAACAACAAGCTCATCATCGCATACTATTTGATTTACCAGCTAAGACTGGGCGCTATAGCGAGAAAGTCAGAATTTGGTTTTCTGGCGAAGGGGAAAGGCAAGGGTACTTGCAGAAGTGTGGTCTACCTAATGTTGACCAGCAAGGCATGAAAACTGCGATCAGCAGCCTGCGTTTGAATTTTGAGCAGCAAGTTAGAATTTCAGCTATACAGCTCGGTACAAAAAGCAGCTTCCAATACTTGCTGGGTCTCAAGCAAGATGGCCATGAAGTGAAACGTCCTCCTCTTTGCTTACTGAAGCAGGTCATTTCACCAATCCGAGTTATCAATCCGAATATTACATGGCAACGCTTTTTAGATCGACAGTAAAGTGTAGTATTCAGCTACTACCACTGTGTAGATCGTTTGCTTTATTATTTGCAAGGTAAGTTAAGCAGGTAATACGCAACATTGACGCCAAATTTTTAATCTCACCATGGCGTTCAATTACTTCTTGATAAAGAGTTGAAATAAACTCAGCTAAAGTAAGCCGTTCATTCTTAGCTATGTTTTCTAGCAGGTGCCAAATTTCGTTCTCTAAAGCAAGGCTAGTAACAGCACCTTGAATTCGGATAGAGCGCTTATCTACTTCGTAGCAGTGAGGGGGGGTTGATGCGTAGAGCTCACACATATAAATTCCATAGGTAAAGTAATGGCAAAAATGATCCATTCAATGATCAGAGTGAAAGATGCTGGTCATTCAACTAAATTTTATCATGATGTATTTGCATTGACAGTGAAGCGACGACTAGATTTTAGTGGCTTTTCTCTTATCTATCTTGGCAATGAAGAAACGTCCTTTGAATTAGAGCTGACTTGGAATCATGAGGCTACGGATTATACCATCGGTAATGGCTATGGGCATCTTGCATTTGCTGTAGATAATTTGGAAGTAATTTACGATAAAGCCCAAAAAAGTAACTACAATCCTCAAGCAGTCAAGGACTTTTATAATCACGATGTATTGGTAGCAAGGTTCTTTTTTATCAAAGATCCTGATGGGTATGATATTGAAGTGATTGAAAAAAGTGACGTATATCGGTAGAAACGGGGGACTCCGCGTCAAAGGTTGTAAATCTCAACATAAAATCGTTAAATAAGTCGCGACCTAAAGTCGCTGCTACGCATGTGCAAACCGGTAGCAGCGGGTTTATCCCGCGACCCTAAGCTATAGAAGAGTCGCGACTTAAAGTCGCTGCTACGAATGTGCAAAAACCGGTAGCAGCGGGTTTATCCCGCGACCAAGGTTGGTGTAAGTCGTGATATCAAATCTTACAAGCGTCGCGACCTAAAGTCATAAAAGAATCGCGACCTAAAGTCGCTGCTACGAATGTGCAAACCAGTAGCAGCGGGTTTATCCCGCGACCAAGGTTGGTGTAAGTCGTGATATCAAATCTTACAAGCGTCGCGACCTAAAGTCATAAAAGCGTCGCGACTTAAAGTCGCTGCTACGAATGTGCAAACCGGTAGCAGCGGGTTTATCCCGCGACCAGGGTTGGTGTGAGTCGTGATATTAAATCTTAAAAGCGTCGCGACCTAAAGCCATAAAAGAGTCGCGACTTAAAGTCGCTGCTACGAATGTGCAAACCAGTAGCAGCGGGTTTATCCCGCGACCGGGGTTGATTCCAATATACTTTTCAAGTTTGCTCTCTTTCAAATCTGCTCTATTCTTTATGTACGTAGAGTTATAAGGATATAACATGTACAAAAGTCAAAACTTGAGGAATAAGCGGGTCTCACTCGTAAATCAGTTCTATGCAATTACCGTAACGTGCAAAGATAGAAAGTCGTACTTTAACTCCTTTTCGATTTGTGCTGAGGCCGCTAAGACAATCATGGCTTGCGAAAAGGAACGCCTTTTTAAAGTTATTGCTTTCGTTTTAATGCCTGATCATCTGCACTTAATCATACAGCTAAATGGCTCCCTTAGCTTGTCAGATGCAATTCGCGCCGTAAAGGGTCGAATTACGACTCGTTTACGCTCATTTGGTGTCTTTAGCTTATGGCAAAAAGGTTATTATGAACACTTGATTCGAAGCGAAGATGATTTAAAAGAGCAAGCAAGGTATATAATTCAGAACCCAATAAGGGCTAACCTTGTTACGCGGGTATGTGAATATCCATATTGGTTTTGTATATGGGTGTGATTTATTAAGGTGATTGAAAGTCATTACAAGCGTCGCGACCTAAAGTCGCTGCTACGAATGTGCAAACCGGTAGCAGCGGGTTTATCCCGCGACCAAGGTTGGTGTAAGTCGTGATATCAAATCTTACAAGCGTCGCGACCTAAAGTCATAAAAGAGTCGCGACTTAAAGTCGCTGCTACGAATGTGCAAACCGGTAGCAGCGGGTTTATCCCGCGACAAACTAAGAAGCTAGGCTTAATTGATGAAAGCGTTTTAAGAATTGTGAAAATTCTTCACCTAACTGCTCGTCACGAATAGCATATTCAACGATAGCTTTAAGATAACCCAGCTTATCTCCGCAGTCATGTGAGCGTCCACTCATATGAAAAGCTTCAACGGTTTCTTTTTCCATCAACATATCGATTGCATCTGTTAACTGGATCTCGCCACCGGCACCGACAGGTGTTTTCCTTAATAGGGGCCAAATATTTTTAGAAAGTACATAGCGACCAACCACTGCTAGGTTAGAAGGAGCCTCTTCAATGCTTGGCTTTTCGATCATATGCTTTATCGCGCTACTCTCGCCAGCGCTAAGTTGAATGCCATTAACATCAGCGATACCGTACTTACATACGTCCTGCTGTGGAACCGGTTCTAGCATAATTTGGCTAGTTTTGGTTTGGTTAAAACGAGAAAGCATTGCAGCAAGGTTTTCTTTACTTTGATCCGCAGAATATTCGTCTAAAACTACGTCAGGTAATACAACAACAAAGTCATTGTCACCAACAATGGGCTGCGCACATAACACAGCATGTCCAAGGCCCTTAGCTTCACCCTGACGAACATGCATAATAGTGACGTCGTCAGGACAAATTGAGCGCACTTCATCCAATAGCTTGCGCTTTACGCGCTTTTCTAATGTAGCTTCCAGCTCAAAGCTAGTATCAAAATGGTTTTCAATTGCATTTTTGGACGAGTGAGTCACTAATACGATTTCTTTGATACCTGCTGCAACGCACTCTTTGACTATGTACTGAATCAGAGGTTTATCTACCAAAGGCAGCATTTCTTTTGGAATTGCTTTGGTCATTGGTAGCATCCTAGTTCCCAAACCTGCCACAGGAATCACTGCTTTCATATCATCTCCGGTTTAATTCTTGCTGCCTTTTTTCGACATAGCCCGCAATTTTAACCATTATAAGCTAAGTTGCAAACAAATTTATGTTGCAATATGTACGGTTGGTAATTGAAGTTTGGTTTTTAACTCTAGCGAATGATGTTCCATCGCGATGTAATAACGAATGATTATTAGTTCTTTCTGTTGCAAGTATATAATACCAATTAATCTTAATACTTGTTCAATTTGACGGAGCAAAACTGATGCTATCTGCGTTAAAAATTTCTTATTTAGAACAACTGAATAGCAAACTTTTCTCTTGTTTACATGGATGTAGGTACTTTGGCGATAGCAGGACGCGGTAGCGGTATTATCGACAATATTTTCTCGCCTCAAAATAGATCACTTAATTAAGAGAATTGGTATAAATCCATATTTATCCGCTTATTTAAAGGACTTATGTGGTTAGTACTTCGAGTTGAAGTGGTTATAACGGTTGGGTAGTCAGGTGTTGTATGACGTGTTATTGGGTTTCTAGGTATTAAAATAAGCCTATGTGGCAATATTTTATGGCCCAAAAAAGCCCCTTCCGGGGCTTAGATTATTTTTGGGGATAGAGTGATTAAAAGTTCACTGTGATTTCATTTGAACAGATTTCACTAGATTGACACACTTTATACGTGTAGCTGGTAGCTTCTAAATCACGAGAGAAGTCTCTGAATTTACCAGTATTTGAGACAGATTCAATCGCTTGTCCATCACGGTAAATCGTTACTTCATCTGCACTGCTGCCTTGCCATGAAAGTTCTACGCGGATAAAGCCTAAGCGAGACTTATTTGCGCGAACTAGCGATAGCTCAATTTCATCAGTACTAACAATAACAGATTGGGTTGTTGTGTGGCTGTTGCCTTCACTATCAGTAACAGTCAGAGAAACGCTGTACTCACCAGATGCTGCAAACTCATGGATCGGGCTTGCGTCAGTACTGATGCTGCCATCACCAAAGTCCCATGCCCAACTAACGATGTCATCGTTCGGGTCGCGGCTCTCATCAGTGAATGTCACGGCTAAGCCTGAAGCTGCAAAACTGAAGCCCGCAACTGGAGGTTGAGGAGATGTTTCACCAAGGCCTGTTAGGTTCAGAGTCCAACTGTTCAATGTTCCAGTATCGATACCTGCATTATCTGAGACAGACAATGTCCAATCACCTGTTGCAACTTCACCATTAAACGCAGCTGAGTTAAAGGTTTGGTTAATGTCGTCTGCGGCACCACCTTGACGGTTATGCAGTGTTGCTACTGTTCCAGCTGGAGAGGTAAGTGTAACAATTAAGTCGCCAATGTAGGTGTGTGTAATATCCACTAGGGTATTACTATCAAACACAGTAACCGTATCAGCTACAGTGATCACAGAAGTAATACCAGAAGCATCGTTATCAGGGATGTCTACCGCGGTAGTATTTTCATAGCTGAAATCGCTTAACCCTTGAGGTAATACATATAGTCCTACCTGCTCTTGATCTGCAAGTTCACCTGATGTTGCATTGAGTGTAAAGCTATATTCGCCCCATTGAGTCGAAGCCGTAGTTGGTACTGAAAGTGTTACAGTATCGCCAGGCATTGCGGTAGTCGCAGACAATGTCGCACCAGCAATTGGTGAGGTAACAGACAAGTCTATAGTACCCTGCCAGTCAGCGACCGAAGCAAAAGTAAATTCGTATGTTGCAGTATCGCCCGCCGTGATTTCCTGATTAGCAGGACGAGCTGACACTCTAAAGCCAGGCTCTGGGTCTGCATCGATTACTGCTTGATTCACATTTAAGCGCTTACCAGATACTGTTTTATCTGTAAGGTCAGCATTAACATCACCACTTTGCATCAGTAGGTTTTTAAGCTCGATAGCACTTAGTGTAGGATTGATAGAAAGTACCAGAGCAGCAGCACCTGCAACGTGAGGTGTCGCCATTGAAGTACCTGAGTAACTTGAATAACCACCACCTGGAACGGTAGATAAAATTGCGCTACCTGGTGCGCCCATGTCAACAGACGTTAAACCCCATTGAGAAAATGAAGACATCGCATCGGTATGTGTTGTACTTGCAATAGAGAATACGCTGTCGTGTTCATAGCTTGAAGGATAGTGAGGGTTTACGTCGTTATCTACCGCACTGTTACCAGCTGCGGCAACAAATAAGATATCCGCATTTTCACTGGCTGTGATTGCATCAGAAAGTGCTTGGCTGAAGCCGCCGCCACCCCAACTATTATTAGTAACACGAACGTTATGACCCGTGTTTTTAAGCGCAACCATATAGTCAATACACTCAATCGCATCTGAGGTTGAGCCTGAGCCTGATGCATCGAGGAATTTACAGCCTACGATAGACACCTCATGGTTTACACCAGCAACGCCCGTTGCATCGTTGCCTGAAGCACCGATAGTACCCGAAACGTGCGTACCGTGGCCTTGGTCATCCATCGGATCGCCACTACCAGTAATAGCATTGATACCGTGAACGTCATCAATATAACCGTTACCGTCGTTATCAATACCATCCCCAGCTATTTCACCCGGGTTGTGCCATGCATTTGCGGCTAGATCTGGGTGAGTATAATCAACACCGGTATCGATCACACCGACGATAACATCACGTGAGCCAACCGTAATATCCCACGCTTCAGGAGCGTCAATGTCGGCATCTGCTGTACCACCAGTTTGACCTGTGTTGTGCATACCCCACAATTCGTCAAAACGACTGTCATCGGGAATGCCAAGTGCTTTTACTTGATAGTCAGGCTCAACATATGCAACCGCTGGATGATTAGCCAGTTTTTCAATCGCTTGTTTTGCTGTAATGCTATCTAGCTTAAAGTTTGCTAAACGACCTTTCAAAACATGACGGTATTTATCATCAACACCGTCAGCATTTAAATCTGCCATTTTTGCTTTTACTAGGTTTCTTGCATTTGCACGAAGTGCTGCAGAGGTATTTTCTTTAAATACAACTAGGATGCTGTCGTCTGCAGTCGCGGTTGTTGTTTCAATTTGAACTGCCGCTTGAGCTGTGAAAGCAAGTGCTGGTAGCAAAGCCAAAGACAATGCAGAAAGTTTAGATCTCATATTAATAACCTTTTTAATTTCAAGCGTATCCATCGATACACGATTTTTGAGTTGGTAATTTTTCTGGTAGTGGCTGTGGTCTTTTTGGCAACGTCTTAAAACCTAGACGCAGATATTCAGCAGTGCAATGTAAAAAAAGCGTTAATTAATAAAATCAGGATTTTTTACTGGGTAGGAGGTTTAGGAATGAATTATTTGGTTCTTTTTTATGGGATGTATGGAAATGGGTGCGTTTGAACTTTAACCATACTTTTTTTGTATCTCCATTTTTTGTTCGTAATTTTGTGTAAGTTTAGTTTTGTATCGTAATGAAAAATAAAGGATATTTTTTTCATAAAATCTTCTTATTTATCTTCGGTTGTTCCCATCTTAGAGTTAAAGATGACTAGACGTAATAAAATATATTATTTCATCATATTGATTTGCTGACTTTGATATAGATTACGTTTTTCATTAAAAATGTAACACTCTGGTAACTGGCACAGGTGGGAGCGACTCAAGAGTAATGAGTCATAACAGGACGTTAGTTAAGTGAAAGGTTGCAGTTGGCTGAGTTCGGCAACAGCTCAAAGCCTGCACTAAGCACTTAATTGAAAAATAATATAATAAATCTCTAAGGAGAACAGTGTGAAGTTTTCAAAATCAATCGTGAGTTGCGCTATCGCACTTGCGCTAACACATTCTATTACAGCACATGCTGAGGCAAAATCAGATAATAAACCACTTTCAACTTCTGCACTTTCACAAGTAGAACGTGTAAGTGGAACAAGTAATGAGCTTAAGCTTTCACAAACTTCAGGTAGTCAAGGTGGCAACGAGTTAGCTTCTGTGCAACTGGGAACATCTAATCTGACAGATGTGACTACGGTTGGCGACAACAACATTACAGAAGCCGATCAAAATGGTACTGGTAACGTCGCTATTATAACAACAACCGGTAACAACAATAACCAAGTATATAGCCAAGATGGTGAATCTAACGGCGCATTAACGGAAGTTACTGGCGACGATAACGCGATTGACATTCAGCAGTCAGGTAGCGGGATCCTTGGGATTAACAACGAAGCCATCAATATCATTAATGGCGATCAAAATACTATTACGGTATCTCAAGGTTCTGGCGGTCAATGGTTCTACAACCTAAATATGCAAGGTAGCCAAAACGAGGTATCAGCGACACAATCAGGTATGTGGAACGAAGCCACACTTGAGTCTGTACAAGGTGATATGAACCAAATTACTTTGGACCAAGATGGTGTGTATAACCAATATAAAGTGGTTAGTCTACAGGGTAATGAAAACGAAATTGAATCGAGCCAAAGCGGCAATTTCAATGTTATCGCCGTAGAGACAGTGATTGGGGATGACAACCAAATTGAGATTGAGCAGTCGGAAGGTGATAGCAATACGGTTAACGTATTTGAAATTACTGGAGACAATAACGAGCTTAGTATCGATCAGGAAGGCTCAACTAACACCTTTGCGTCAGATTTATTAGTTGGTAGTGATAATGAAGTGACGGCTGAACAGCGTGGTGATGAGAACAAAGTTCAAGCTGACGTTGTTGGTGATAATAACGAATTTACCGCGATGCAAATTGGCAATGGCAACGAGATGTACCTTGGCGTTGCTGGTGAAAACAATGAGTTTTCAGCGACTCAAGTAGGTAATGCGAACATCGCACATGTTGCGAATTTCAACGGTAGTGATAACGATGTTGATGTTACCCAAACGGGTGATGAAAACGAGGTGGTAGTGCAATCATCTTACCCAGACGTTAGCCTTGCAAGCAATGACAACGCCGTTGATATCTCACAAAGTGGCACTGGCAATGGTGTTGTTGTGACGATGAGCAGTGTGTTCGATAGCAGTTCAAACCAAGTAGATATTGCGCAATCAGGCGAATTTAACGCGATAGATTTAATGCTTGAAGGCAGCCGTAATATGTTAGACATCACACAAAATGGTAGCAACAACTTTGTGATGGGTATGGGCTCAGAAGCATTCATTATCAACGGTGATGATAATGCATTTACAGTAAGCCAAATTGGTGATGGCAACTTAGTTCAAGGTGGAATTACAGGTAGTGGTCAAAACATTACCGTAACTCAGGTTGGTGACAACAACGTTGCGACTATCACTCAGCAATAACTAAGTAATAGCTAAGCAATTTAGACAGGGGGCAACACCAGCCCCCGTATTTTGTACTATTCAGCTAACCAAAATATCAATGTGAATCTCGTCAGTAAAGATATTCTATGCCGTGAGTAAACAAATAATGATAAGAATAATAACATTCTTGAGCGCCATGCTCGTTTCTACATTTTCACTGAGTGCACAAGAAGATGTAGAAATTGATGGTTTAGTGATGGATCAGAGTATTAGCCGATTTGGTCATCAGTTTTACTTTCAATTTTCACAGCTTTGGAGAGATGTTCCTAACACCTCGGGAATTAATATCACGGTTAAAGAAACGGTTTTACCAAGAGCAGGCACTCGGTTAGAAGTTTTAATGAATAATCGCGCAGTCTACGCAACAGCGATGGGAAGGAGAGGTGGCTCTGTTGATGAGCGAGTTGAGACTGCCATCTTTACTATTATGGATGCGATGGCGAGAGAACAATATCAACAGAATGGCTCAGAAGATTTAGCAGCAAGTGGGTGGTAACATGGCAACAATAAAAACAACAATCGTGTGTGCTGGTTTAATGCTACTTAGCGGTGCTCATGTGGCAGCAACGGAGCTGGTATATAAACCAATTAACCCCGCATTTGGTGGTAACCCGTTAAACGCCAATATGTTATTGAGTAAAGCGCAATCTCAAAATAAACACAGAGCGCCAATTATAGAAAAGACCTATGATGAAAAGTTTCAAGAATCACTCGAGCGTACGTATCTCAACCGCTTGGTAAGAGAAATTACGGATGTGGCGTTTGGTGATGACATCAAAGACAGTATTTTTGATCAAGACGCGACGTTTATGAGTGGCGACTATCAAATCCAAGTGATCACCAGTACACCCGACACCATTACGGTTAGAATAACAAATACAGCATCGGGTGAAGAAACCATTCTTGAAGTACCCAGATTTGCCGCTTCGGCTGGTGGAGGATACTAAATGCTCCGCGTAACTTTATTGGTATTGTTGTTACTACTTAGTGGTTGTTCTAGCATGTCACGTGTGTTGCCACCGGCGCAAAGTGTGGCTATTGAGCTGACCGATACCGAAACCTTTGCAGAACTAAAAAATTTACCCACACCTAAGGGGCGAATTCCTGTCTCGGTTTATTCATTTCGCGACCAAACAGGGCAATATAAACCACAAGATAATGTGAGTTCATTTTCAACAGCGGTGACTCAAGGCGCTAACTCGATTTTAATGCAGGCACTACACGAAACGGATTGGTTTATTCCGGTAGAACGTGAAGGGCTGCAAAACCTGCTGACTGAGCGCAAAATTATTCGTGCAGCAAGTGATGATAATGATACAAGCGCTTTGCCACCATTAATGACCGCAAAGATTATTTTAGAAGGTGGGATCATCAGCTATGACTCTAATATCCGCACAGGCGGTTTGGGGATGGAATATTTTGGCATAGGTGCATCTGAGCTTTATCGTGAGGATGTTATCTCTATTTATATGCGCGCAGTTGATGTTCGTACCGGGCAAGTGCTGCTTTCTGTCGCGAGTAGTAAAAAGGTGCTATCCATGGAGGTTCGGGCAGGGTTTTTCCGCTATGTGAGTTATAAACGATTGGCTGAAGCCGAAGCGGGTTTTAGCGATAACGAACCGATGCACATTTGTGTAACTCAAGCGATAGAAAAAGCGCTGACTTTGATGGTACAACAGGGTATCGAAAAAGGCGTGTGGTCGGCAGCTACCGCATCGCAGGTCGCGCTTTAGCGCGACAAACCTTTACCACAACGCTCCCTTTTGCGTGGCACGCACTACTAACCGTAGGTCGTGCTTTAGCGCGACAAAAATTTTAAGAACGATACAACCTTGAGCACGTTCTCACACTACCCACTTTAAAATAAAGAATAATACTGGTGCATGAGATTCAACAATAAAGTCAGCCACCAATAAGCTGAGTATGTTAATCTAAATGGCAATGAAATAATAAAGAACGCTAACATCATGCACGTACATATTTTAGGGATTTGCGGTACCTTTATGGGCGGGATCGCAGCCATCGCTCAATCATTGGGGCACAAAGTCACAGGTTCAGATCTCAATGTTTACCCGCCGATGAGTACACAACTTGAATCACTCGGAATTGAACTAACTCAAGGGTACGACCCTAAGCAACTCATCGATGTTGAGCCTGATGTGGTGATCATCGGCAATGCCATGAGCCGTGGTAATCCGTGCGTTGAATATGTTTTAGAAAAGGGTATGCGTTATACCTCAGGCCCTGAATGGTTAAAAGACCATGTATTACGCCAGTCATGGGTGTTGGCAGTTGCCGGTACACATGGCAAAACGACCACTGCGAGTATGTTGGCTTGGTTACTCGAATACGCAGGATTACGCCCGGGCTTTTTGATTGGTGGCATAGTGCAAAACTTTGGTGTGTCGGCGCGCACTTCAGATACGCCATTCTTTGTTATCGAAGCCGACGAATACGATACGGCGTTTTTCGATAAACGCAGCAAGTTTGTCCATTACTTACCTCGCACGTTAATACTCAACAATCTTGAATATGATCACGCTGATATTTTTCCAGATTTAAATGCCATTCAAACCCAGTTTCATCATTTAATTCGCACGCTACCCAGCCAGGGTAAGGCCGTATATCCAGCGGATGATACTGCGCTACAAAACGTCATTGAACGCGGTTTTTGGAGTGAGCAGGAATCCCTTGGTAAAGAATGGTCGTATAACTTGCTCAAGGCTGACGGCTCTCGCTTTACAGTGTTATTTGAAGGCGAAGAAAAAGGCGAAGTAAATTGGCAAGCGATTGGTGTACATAATGTCAAAAATGCCATGATGGCGATTGCGGCGGCAAGACATGTGGGCATTCCAATCGAGGTGAGTATCGAAGCGCTAGGGCAATTTATTTCTCCTAAGCGCCGTATGGAAATTAAAGGGGAGGTCAATGGCGTTACTGTCTATGATGACTTCGCGCATCATCCCACGGCAATAGCAACGACCCTCGCAGGTCTTAGAGCAAAAGTTGGAGATGCACCTATCATTGCTATTTTAGAGCCTCGCTCAAATACGATGAAGCTTGGCATTCATCAAGAAACCTTATTGCAATCCCTTGATGTGGCAGATGAAGTGTATCTATTCGAACCAGATGGCCTATCTTGGTCTCTTAAAGCACAAGCTGAAGCCGCGGGTCGTCAGTGTTTTGCAAGCGTAGATGAGATTGTCGCACAGGTTGTGACAAATCAAGCACCAAACCAGCATGTGTTGATTATGAGTAATGGTGGTTTTGGTGGCATCCACGACAAACTTTTAACTGCATTGAAAAAGTAATCATTATGTCAGAACAAACATTTAATGGGCCAATTACGCTGGCCTTTAGTGGTGCGTCGGGCGCCCCTTACGGACTGAGATTACTCGAGGTATTGGTGTCGTTAAACTATCAAGTTTACGTGCTAATCTCGAGCGCAGCCAGAGTGGTGCTGGATACTGAGTCCAATTTAAAGCTCTCAGGAAATGAACAAAAAGCAACAGAGCAACTACAGACGCTTTTCTGTGCTAAAGATAAGCAAATTCAGGTATTTGGTAAAGATAACTGGTTTAGCCCTGTGGCATCTGGCTCGGCCGCACCAAAGCAGATGGTGGTGTGTCCGTGTAGCGCAGGAAGCGTGTCAGCCATTGCACTTGGGGCATCTGACAATTTGCTTGAGCGCGCAGCAGATGTGGTGATCAAAGAACGTGGCCAATTAATATTAGTGCCGCGTGAGACGCCCTTTAGTCCAATTCACCTTGAAAACATGCTCAAGCTTAGCCGCTTGGGGGTGACTATCATGCCTGCAGCACCTGGTTTTTATCATCAGCCACAAAGTATCGACGATTTGGTCGACTTTATGGTGGCCCGCATTTTAGATCATCTACACATCGAGCATACCTTAGCTAAGCGCTGGGGTTATGGAGAATAATAAAATATGACAATAGCACTGAACATCAAAGGGTTAAAAAAAGTTTATAGTAACGGCGTCGAAGCCGTTAAAGGCATTGATCTCGAAGTTCAAGAAGGGGACTTCTTTGCGCTACTTGGTCCAAACGGGGCTGGTAAATCTACCACAATAGGGGTTATTGCCTCACTGGTGAATAAGACCCAAGGCAGTGTAGAGGTTTTTGGTCATAGTATTGATACTCATTTGGAAGACGCTAAGTCGAACTTAGGTTTAGTACCACAGGAGTTCAACTTTAGCCAATTCGAGACGCTAAACCAAATTCTAGTGACTCAGGCGGGCTATTATGGTGTGCCAAGAGACGTTGCCCATCAGCGAGCCGAGAAGTATCTCAAGCAGCTGGGATTATTTGATAAAAAAGATAAGCAAGCTCGCACGTTATCCGGCGGTATGAAACGTCGCTTGATGATTGCAAGAGCATTGATGCATGAGCCTAAGCTCCTTATTTTAGATGAACCTACGGCTGGTGTGGATATAGAACTACGCCGTTCTATGTGGGATTTTTTGCGTGAAATTAATAAGCAAGGCGTAACGATTATACTCACAACGCATTACTTAGAAGAAGCTGAGCTGTTGTGCCGTAATATTGCGATTATCGATAAAGGTACGATTGTTGAGCACACGACCATCAAGGCATTACTTGCTAAGTTAGACAAAGAAACGTTTGTACTTGATCTTAAGCCACCCATGCAGCCTGTGGCACTCGATGGTTACCAATTTACCACCGTCGATGACCATACTATTGAGGTAGAGGTAGCTAAGTCGCAAGGGCTCAATGGGGTATTCACACAACTCACAGAGCAAGGTAATCAAGTATTAAGTATGCGTAACAAAGCTAACCGTTTGGAAGAGTTGTTTGTTGGCTTACTGGAGCAGGGGAGAGGGGCATAATCGTGTTGAAATATGGCGTCGCGTTAAAAAGTATTTGGATAAAAGAGTGTATTCGGTTTTTACGTATTTGGGTGCAAACCTTAGTACCGCCAGCGATCACCATGACACTTTATTTTGTGATATTTGGCAGTTTAATCGGCTCGCGCATTGGTGATATGGGTGGCTTTAGCTACATGGAGTTTATTGTACCTGGCTTAATCATGATGTCGGTGATCACCAACTCCTATTCTAACGTCGCTTCGAGTTTTTATTCCACCAAGTTTCAAAAGAGCATTGAAGAACTACTCGTTGCACCTGTGCCTAACTATATTATTGTACTTGGCTATATGGGCGGTGGTATGGCGCGAGGCATGCTCGTTGGGCTTATTGTTACTATCATCAGTCTGTTTTTTGTGGATATTCAAATTCACAATCTAGCGGTTATCGTTATTACGGTTATTTTAACGTCAGCTGTGTTTGCATTAGGTGGTTTGATCAATGCGGTGTTTGCCAACAGCTTTGACGATATTAGTATTATTCCGACTTTTGTGCTTACACCCCTGACTTACCTGGGCGGCGTATTTTACTCAATCACATTGCTGCCGGAGTTTTGGCAAGGTGTGTCACAGGTAAATCCAATCATCTATATGGTAAATGCCTTCCGTTTTGGCTTTTTAGGTGTTTCGGACGTTGATATTGGCGTTGCCTTTACGGTATTAGGTGTATTTATATGTGGTCTATTTTGGTTGTCACTGCACTTAATTAAACGCGGTGTTGGACTAAGACACTAACCGCAGGATAAAGAATGAGCGCTGCTATCAATTGCAGCGCTCTTGCGTTATTTCAGGTAAAATCCTTACCATTCCCCCTTAATAATGACTGGTTATGACAGAAGCAAACTCTCGTAGTATCACCACTAATCAACAAGGGCTACACGAAAAGCTCGATGAAATCGTTACTAAGCATCTAACCGCTGAGTTTAAAAAACCCATTGCGGCACATACACAAAGCGCTTTCGATGAGGTTAATGTGCGAGTACAGGCCTTTAATGGACCGATTATTTTGGACTCATGTTGTGGTGTTGGTGAAAGTACGGCAAATTTAGCGAAGCGACACCCTGATGCATTGGTAATTGGCATTGACAAGTCTGCGCATCGACTAGATAAACATGATGTTGAATATAAACAAACGGAACAAGGCCAATATATTTTGGTGCAAGCCGATCTCAATGACTTTTGGCGATTAGCGCTGGAAGCCAATTGGCAGCCGAGTCACCATTATTTGCTGTATCCTAATCCGTGGCCGAAAGCTAAACACATTCAAAGGCGCTGGCATGGTAGCGCGGTGTTTCCTTTTATCGTTAAGCTAGGCGGTAAGTTGGAGCTGCGCAGTAATTGGGATATCTATGTAAAAGAGTTTGCCAGAGCTTTGGCGCTTAGCGGCGTTGATGTTGAAGTGGAAGCCTATGAAAGTGATGAGGCTATTACGCCCTTTGAGCGTAAGTATTGGGCAAGTGGTCAATCAAGCACCCGCCTCGTCGTAACGCTTTGAGCTAACCCATTACAAGTCCGACTTAAGATCGATAAAAGCGGCTTAAAGATGGCCGCTTGCTTTGCCTATCCAGCTACCTTCTAATCTTGCAACGCCTGCAGCTTCCAATTGTTTTGCCTGTTTGCTGGTGGCAACACAGGGTACAATCAAGTCGATCCGCTTGGCATTGCAATGGCTTGCAAGATATTCAATGGAGCTCAGCAGCATCTCATCTTCATCCAAGTTTTCACAAATACAGGCTTCTAAACAAATGGCATCAAGTGGGAGTTTTAAGATCCGATTGATGGTAAGAAAACCACTATTCACACCCGTTACTGCAACATTTGCACCTTTTGCTTTTAACGACTGCATCATTAAGCTCATATCACTAAAGTTTTTGAGCACATCCGTTTCATTAAACTCAAATGTGATAAGTTGTGGCTGCGGGTAACGGCGCAGGATCTGGCTGATATATTCAAAATATTCCGCATCCGCGATTTCACTGTGGCTCAATTGCATGCTCCAAGCATGGTTTGATTTACGAAACCGGGTGACGCATAACTCAAGCAGCTTCATGCTAATTTGGGCGCGGAGTTTTGGTTGCTTCATCACTGGATAAAAATGTTCGGCATCGATGATAGCGCCGCGCTCGTTAAGGACGCGTGCCGTGCAGTGGTACTGAATGTCAGCATGGTCGTGACAAGCTTTACGCGGTGTAAAAAAAGGAATGATGCGGTCTGATTCACACGCGCTTTGCAGTAAACGGGTGAGGTGGAGATTTTTTGATTGTTGCTGGGGGTTTATTTGCAGCTGAGAATCAAAATAACACACTTGGGTATTTTGCTGTTGGGCCTGACGTAGCGCGAGAAAGGCATTTTCAAGTAACAACGCGCAATTGCCTTTAGCAACACCCGCACACAAATTAACGTATAAATGCGGCGCGTCGTATATGGGTTTTGCACAAGGGAATGACTCGGTTAAGTTCGCCAAATAATGCTCACCATTTTCGATGCTGGTAACTAGCGCAATTTTAGAGGTGGTAAGGCGGTAAACCTCAAACGGATGGGTAAACTCGCTAAAGTAGCTCATGACTTTTGCCATAACGTTATCGCCGACTTCCGTGCCATAGAAGCTAATGATATCCTCAAGCTCCTTCACCCATACTACGCTTAAGCATAGGTGTTGCGATTTAGAATATTTAAGTGCTTGCTCAAGGGCAATACGGTTGCCAAATCCGGTGCGGCTATCTGTTGTTAAGGTCTTCTTGTAGTACATAAAGTACAAGCTCACGACAACCAAAAACATCACAAAGAAGAAGCTAGCGTCAATGGCGGCATCCATTACACTTTCTTGTAACTGACTTTCTAAATCGTGAATGGTTAAGTCTGCACCTGCTATATAAGTAGTGCCATCGGGTAGCACAAAAGGAATAAACACACTTTTAAAGTGGCCCCATTTGTCTTTGGCTATTTCAAACACAGGTTCGGTAGAGTGAAAGGCGCTTTTTAGGGTAATCGAAGCCTCGGAATAAACATCTTGATAACGTGTTAGTCGGTTGAGTTTAAGATCTTCTCGGGTGTAACTGGACGCGGTAAAGTGCACGTAAGGTGGTTTAAGCACCATGGTATAGACGTATTCAACATTTAAAGCACGGGCAAGCTCGGTGAGGGCATGGCTTTTTTGTTTAAACTCGGCTGGGGTTATTTGCTCTGGTGACTCGTGATACTTTTTGCCTACAATGACGTTGGCGCTGGTGGCTGCATTGATTAGCTGGGCGTCGATCCTCGCCATGATATCGCGACGCGTATCATAATAGTTGGCGATAACATAAATCGATAGGGCAGCTAAAAAGATAAAAGAGGCTAAAACGAGCCAAGCAACGGGGAGTCGGGAAGTATAACCTGTGAGCCCTAAAAGCGGCGTTGCTTTTGTCGTAGGCTGCTTAGATTTAGCTTTGAGGGGTTGAGCTATACTCCGAGTATTCATGATAATCCTTTATCCACAATATCGCGATTTAACGACGATCAAAATGCCTAACTAGCGTAAGCGTGGCAGCTGCTTTGTTACATAATATAAACAATACAACATAAATTGATGACTTGAGAAGAAATAAAGCAAAAAATTTCCTCACCAATGATCAATAAAATGCATTGTTGCGAGCAAGTCGGTAATATACCGTTTTGTTGGGTTTATGTCCCCATTTTATACCTTATTTTTGACGAGAATGTAAAATAGAAACTAAGGTATTTTTCACTGAACTTTCGTTGGGTTTTCATAAAATTGTCAATGTTTCATGAATTTTAACTAGACAATAGAAGACAATTCCCTTTCTTTACAGTAAAGTTAGCCATTTCATGTATCACAATCTCTTGTGCAATTTGTATCTACTCAATCTCTAAAATGGGTAGGTAAGCTACTGCACCGTTTGATGTTTAGGTAGTATTGATGGGTCCAAAGCGTTGCGCCGTTGCGTCTGAAGAAAGCTTAATGCGTATATTTACCGTGCCTGAGGCGCCTGATTCAACTTTAAGCAGAATCGAGCAAGAAATCTCGAGCAATTTGGCTGGCTTTTTAAATGAGAATATTGCGGCAGTTGAAAAGCCACTGCACGAAGTTGAAAAAGACTTTCAGTCGGCGGTGATCCCCGAAGTGCCGATGTTTGTCTCCGACTATGCGCAAGATATCATGGAGCAATTAGTTGCCCACTCAGTGCATACCGCAGCCCCAAGCTTTATTGGGCATATGACCTCAGCTTTACCGCATTTTGTGTTGCCACTGTCGAAGTTGATGGTGGGACTCAATCAGAACCTAGTCAAAATTGAAACGTCAAAAGCCTTTACTCCGCTTGAACGTCAAGTATTGGGAATGATGCATCACTTGGTTTACGGCAGCGATGATGCTTTCTACGATAAGTGGATGCACAGCGCAAAAACGTCACTAGGTGCTTTTTGTTCGGGTGGCACAATTGCGAATATAACCGCGCTTTGGATTGCAAGAAACCGCTTATTAAAAGCGGATGGTGAATTTAAAGGTATTGGTGCATCGGGTATTGTGGCTGCAATGCTACATTATGGTTACCGAGGCTTAGCGGTATTGGTTTCTGAAAGAGGCCATTATTCGTTGGGTAAGGCCGCAGATGTGCTAGGTATTGGCCGCGATAACTTCATTTCAATCAAAACGGCTGGCAACAATAAGGTTGATGTTGACGCCATGCGAGCTAAAGCTAATGAGCTTGAAGCGCAAGGGATAAAAGTACTGGCTTTGGTTGGTGTTGCTGGGACGACCGAAACGGGTAATATTGACCCTCTAGAAGAGATGGCTGATTTAGCTGAAGAACTCAATTGCCACTTTCATGTCGACGCCGCTTGGGGTGGGGCAACACTACTATCGAATAACAATCGCTACCTTCTGAAAGGGGTGGAGCGAGCAGATTCAATAACCATAGATGCGCACAAGCAAATGTACGTGCCTATGGGAGCGGGTATGGTGTTATTTAAAGACCCGGCGGCATCTGATGCAATTGAACATCACGCCGAATACATCTTACGGAAAGGCTCTAAAGATCTGGGAAGTCATACTTTAGAGGGGAGTCGTCCTGGTATGGCGATGTTAGTGCACGCATGTCTGCGTGTCATTGGTCGTCAAGGCTATGAGATGCTTATTGATAAAGGGATTGAAAAGGCGCGGTATTTTGCTGAACTAATTAAACAAACCCCTGATTTTGAGCTGATCTCTGAACCTGAGCTATGTTTGCTGACTTACCGCTATGTGCCTGAGCAAATAAAAGCGGCAATCGCACAAGCGGATGAGCAAGAAAAGATAGAGATTTATGCTGCACTTAACCGTTTTACTGCGAGTATGCAAAAGCGTCAGCGTGAAGCGGGCCGCTCTTTTGTTTCTCGAACACGCTTAACACCAGAGCAATATGACCGCCAACCCACGGTGGTATTTCGAGTGGTTTTGGCCAACCCTCTGACATCAGAGTCTTTGCTTAAAGAAATCATGGATGAGCAACGCCAATTGGCAATGTCAGATCCGGTATTTAAAAAATACCTCGCAAAATATATTAAATAATCAACGAATAAAGTGGCCTCGCGCCACTTTAATAATCTCAGGCTTATTACCTTTTAGCATTACCTCCTTTACGGATTACTCTACTTATATTCTTATTTCTTACATAATCGTGTGAAAATATTCCAAAACATAGGTTAATTCTAGTATTTAAGACTATGCTTAAAAATTATGGCGCGTTATGCTAGCAGAAAAGAATAAAATCTTCGTATTATGTTGAAGAACTTTAGCAATGTCACTCAGAGGCTTAGGCGGCTCAGCTCGCAAGAGCTTGATGTATCGGGAACATTTCAAAGCTTCCTGATTGATTTACTAGATGAAGGTAAGCTTATCTTAGACGTCACTCGGGTTTCCGTTTGGTTGTTTGATGATCTTGACAAACCTTCTGAGCTTATCAATGTTGCTAATACAGATTGGCAGGGTGACGAGTTACCGGTGCAATTGCCAGCCTTAACATATGAAAACTTCCCCGCTTATTTTTCAGCAATCAACAGTGGTCAATCGATAGATGCGAATGACGCTGCCGCCGATCCCAGAACGTCCGAATTTAAAGAATGTTATTTAACCCCAAACCACATAGTGACCATGTTAGATACGGTGATCTTTAAAAATGGTATTCCTCACGGAGTGGTGTGCTGTGAAGGGAATAATGGCGTACGTACGTGGCACAAAGATGAAATTGCTTTTGCGGAGATGATTGCAGACTGCTGCAGTCGCCGATTACTGGTTAAAGAGTTATGGCAGTTACAGCTGCAACTTACTGACATGGCGTTTAAAGATCCACTCACTGGATTGAGTAATCGACGTTTTTTAATGGATAACGCGAAACGTGAGATCAGTCGTCATGCACGCTTTGATCATCCATTTAGTATGATGATGCTAGACATAGATCACTTTAAAAAAATCAACGATAATCACGGCCATGAAACCGGTGATTTAGTGTTAAAAAGCTTTGCTGAGATCTGCGTAAATACCTTGAGGTTAGAAGATTGTATGTGTCGTTTAGGGGGGGAAGAGTTTATTGTGCTGTTACCTAACACGCCGGTAAATTCAGCGATGGTGATCGCCGAGCGCCTGCGACAAGAAATAGAGCAATCGGTTATCTCTACGCCATCAGGGGAGATCACCATTACATCAAGCTTTGGGGTCGCAGCAGTCAATACCAATTTGCCTTTTGGTCATTCATTAAAAGCCGTTGATCACGCGGTATATCAAGCCAAAGCTGCAGGCCGCAACTGCGTGATCCCCGCGCAATAGAGGTGGCGTTGAATACACTAACCACAATCGCAGCCAATTTGCTATTGCACGCTCAAGTTAGTTGAAGCGTCCGGCTCTGACGCGCTTTACCCTTTGGTTTATCCAATGTCTAAAGCAGTGTGCATAGAGCCATTGCTTGATGCCAGTTAGATTTTTGTGTTGCTGATACAGCGCATCTGGACTCGTATAAAGCCCTAAATCGCGTGTGATACTTTGCTTTTGAATATATGCACCATTTAATGAAAAGCGATTATCGGGTTGCTGTAAACAGGGAGTAGAAATACCAAATCCAGTAAAGCCTTTTGCCTTCGGGAAGTGCTGCTGAACCTGCTTAAGGTAGCCGTCATCAATTATGTAACCTTCAAGCTCTATCCAGCGCTCCTCTAAATAAACTTCAACCCAACTATGGATAATACTTTTTGGAGCAAACCACGCCAGTAGGGTAGGAATTAACCCTTGTTTAAGACTGTTGGCTATCTCAAACCCATGAATTCGGGTGGGAATATCACAAGCCCTTAGCAATGCGACCAGTAATGTTCCTTTGGTATTACATTGTCCATAGCCTTGCTTAAGCACTTGGCTTGCAGTTAGTGTATCTGTCTCACTATAACCAAACTCTATGTCGTCTTTGATGAAGTTATAGATTTGCTCCGCTGCCGTGATTTCATCAAGCTGCCGCCAACCTTTTGCTTCTATTAAGCTTTGGATCTCTGAATGTTGATAATCAACTAAAGGGGTAGTTACTAAAAATTGCTTCATGGTTATGCTCCTATTTTGGTAGCAGTGTGATGCAACTTAGGTAACTAAGCTTGAATAAACTGGCTAAGTTCATGGTTAGTTAATAGGTGTACAATTAAGTTTTTTATTTTGTATTTAGGGAAGGAGCCTATGAGAAAAACAACAAAGATTGTTGATAAGGTATGTACTGACAAAGTACTGAAGCAGCGACCAAGTAACCGCGATGACATATCTTACGGTTATGGAGGATCGCTTGCATGAAATGGAAAGTCTTATTTTATTTCTTACTACTGACGTTTATTGCCTCAATCTATGATGCATTTACGCTGCCGGATCATTTAGCAATAGAATCAAGCATGTTTACTGGGATTGTGTTATTGGTCGCAGATCTCTTAAATGTATTTGGTGCTTTTTGCGTTGCTTATGGCAAGCGTCCTGTTACAGATGTGTGGTTTTGGAGCGTGTCATTAGCACTATTTATTGCTGCCAATGTTTACATTCAGATCCAAGCATTTATTCAGTTTCGTATTGGCTATACGGTCGATGAGATGATTGTTCATTCGATTATTTTTCTCGTCGTATTAACCATATCGTCGCTACCTATGGTTAAGTTGATTGATGAAGCTTATAAGCGAGGTAATAAACAAACGGCTTAGTTTATAGCGCTTTGTGTTTTTAATGCCTCAGTCGGTGTAATGCCAAACTGCCGTTTAAATGTACGGCTCAAATGAGCGCTATCTGCAAACCCCGCGAGCATTGCTGCTTGTGTAAGGTTGTTGCCTTGTTGTATGGCGACAACTGAGCAGATCAGCCTGCGCCACAGCACATAAGGTCGCCATGCTATCCCCACTTGCTCGGTAAACAGGTGTAAAAAGCGACTTGGTGAGAGATAAAGTGACTCGGCAATCGTATTTGCGCTGAAGTGACTGGGTTTAAGGCAAGTTTGTGCGTTAAAACAAGCATCTAATTGCGCCAATACACGGTCAATTCGTGGATCTAAATCCGTCGTTGGTAG
Source organism: Pseudoalteromonas sp. Of11M-6 (assembly GCF_022347905.1). Classification (NCBI taxonomy): domain Bacteria; kingdom Pseudomonadati; phylum Pseudomonadota; class Gammaproteobacteria; order Alteromonadales; family Pseudoalteromonadaceae; genus Pseudoalteromonas; species Pseudoalteromonas sp. Of11M-6. The sequence goes on from NZ_JAKRFW010000039.1 coordinate 26,864, forward strand.
ATCGGTAAGTCCTACTGTGCGTATTAACTCGGCAAGCTTGGCATTGCTCTTTGGTGCGGTATTTATCTCGATTGCTGCGCAGCTGTTGCTCTGGAGTTGCCCGCCATACACGCTTTTTGGCTCGACTAATATCACCCAGCCTGAGGTCATTTTTAAGCTATGTTCTACGCCACTAGCAATTACGCTTGGGCCAAATAGCGTTTTGTCACCGACTTGCGCGATACAGTCGCTCACGGGCAGGTTGATTTGAATAAGGTGATGTGAATGGCGCGCGGCATTCAAGTCTTTGACAAAGGAGGCGAATATACCTGGAGTGAGGTGCAGCATAAAAACAGCCGAGACTTTCGTCTCGGCGAGCAGTATTAACCAGCGAATGCGTCTTGCAATGGTGGTACAACTTGCTTTTTACGGCTCAGTACGCCGTCCAACCATACTTTGCTTGCTTCAGGCTCAACGTCGTATGCTTTTGCGATGATCGCTTCATCATCAGAAGCGATCAGCATTTGTGATCCTTCTTTCATGATATCAGTAAGTAGTAGCATCACACTGTGGCGATTACCTTCTTCTTTTAATTTCGCGATATCGGCATGTAGCTCATCTTTGATCTTATCAAATACAGCAAGATCAACCACTTCAAGCTGGCCAATACCAACAAGGTTGCCATTCATATTAAAATCTTTGAAATCACGCATGACCAGGTCACGAATTGGTGTGCCTTCAACTGCTGATTTCACCTTGAACATTTCCATGCCAAGCTCTTTAGCATCATCAACACCCGCGATTTTTGCAAGTGCTTCAACACATTTGATATCCGCAGTAGTACAAGTTGGTGATTTGAAGATGACTGTGTCGCTTAGGATTGCACACATCATGATGCCAGCAATATTTGCTGGGATTTCTACATCGTAGAAGTCGTACATCATTTTAATAATCGTGTTACTACAGCCAACAGGGCGGATCCAACACTCAAGTGGTGTTGAAGTTGTAAGGTCGCCTAGTTTGTGGTGATCAACTACGCCAACTACAGTTGCTTTATCGATGTCGTCTGGTGCTTGCGTTTTTTCAGTGTGGTCAACGATATACACATCTTCGCCAGCATAGCTCATCTTAAGCTCTGGTGCTTCAAAACCAAAACGGTCAAGAATAAACTGAGTCTCCGGTGAGACTTCACCCAAACGCGTTGGGATTGCTTCTTCACCAATTTGGTTTTTTAAATAAGCAAGTGCGATTGCACCGCAGATTGAATCTGAATCAGGGATCTTATGACCCACTACATACATTGCCATTGACGGGACTCCTTAAAATTTTGCCCACATTCTAGCAAAATAACTTGTCATTTAAATAGTGTAAATGCGCAATTTGGCGTAGATAGGGGATGGTAACGACAGATTGTTGAACTAGGCGAAATAGCCTCGGTGAGCAAGGGCTAATTGAGCATGTATAAATACAAATTAGTATTATACACTAACCGTTCAAACGCTTAGGAGATAGGTATGATTCAAATGAGCCGTAAGGCGTGGAATAACGTGGTGATCTTTTCCATGTTACTGATGATCTTTTTTCTCAACGGTCTCCACTATAAATTGAATCCCAGCGACGATAAAGCAAAGATTCAAGCTGTGCTACCAGAGCAAAGCTTTGTCTTAACCGTGGCATTTCCTGGCTATAAAATTGAACGCATTGGTACAAGCTGGCGTATCGAGTTACCGCAAGGCTCAAACCAGGCCTTTAGCGAAGATGCCTTAGGTGCGCTTGTCGCCAAGTGGCAAAGTTTACAGCTATTGGTTGTTGAGGCGCCAAAGCAGTTGGAGCCCGCGTTGAGCGCTGCGCAGTTTTGGCTGGCAACTCAAGAGCTTCCCCTTAGCTACCAGCTGTATCCTAGCGATAATGGCTTTGTATTATTTGATAAACAACAACAGCGTTGGTTTGAGCTTGATAGTGTGCAAGCCAAAGCATTATTTCTACCGATAGAATTGTAATACCACACAGTAATAGAGTGAATTATGCCTGAGTTACCAGAAGTCGAAGTGAGCCGTTTAGGCATTCAACCATATTTAGAGCAACATATTATCCAAAGCGTAAAAGTGCACAATGGTAAGCTGAGATGGCCTGTACCAGAGGAAGTACAATTGCTCGAAGGTGAGAGGGTGCTTGCGGTTAAGCGACGGGCAAAATATTTGCTTATCGAATCCAAGCATGGCACTGCGATTTTGCACTTGGGGATGTCAGGAAACTTACGTGTTGTTGATAGCAAAGAGCCACTAAAAAAGCATGATCATGTGGAGATCATTCTGGCCTCAGGTAAGTCGCTCAGATTGAACGACCCGCGTCGCTTTGGTGCCTTCTTATGGCAAGGTGCAGGCGAAGATCATAGCGTTTTTGAAAAGCTGGGTCCTGAGCCGTTGACCGAGCTTTTTACAGCAGAGTACTTATTTGAAAAAAGCAGAGGCAAAAAGCAGCCGATTAAACAATTTGTTATGGATAATCATGTGGTGGTTGGTGTGGGTAATATTTATGCCAATGAATCTTTGTTTAAAGCAGGGATCCATCCCAAAAAAGAAGCAGGTAAAATTTCACTTAAACGCTACCAATTACTGACACCGATCATCAAGGAAACCTTAAGTGCAGCTATCAAACAAGGGGGAACGACACTTAAAGACTTTGCTCAAAGTGATGGTAAGCTGGGTTACTTTGCTCAAGAGTTACTGGTGTATGGTCGCAAAGGTGAGCCTTGCGTAAGCTGCGAAACGCCATTAAAAGAAATACGTCTAGGGCAGCGCAGCACAGTGTATTGCGCTAAGTGTCAGCGCTAAAGTAAAGTGCAGGCTAGGAGCCCGCGGTTTTAAAGTCTATCTTGACTTGGTTTTCTTGTAGCGTTGCTGAGCAAGGGGGGTAACTGCGGGTTGTTTTATACACGCGATCAAAGATATGAATTTCAACCCCTGAATGAAGCGCTTTGTTTGCCGCAAGTTTCGTGTTGTCGAGCAAATCGTGTAAGTCGTGATCAAGCTGGCTGAGCTTTTGCTCAAGGTGCTCGGCTTGCTGGCAGTAGTGCATCTGTGTTGCGCCAATTTTAGTTTTGAGTTGTTGCTTTTTAGCTGCGTCTTTTACTAACTCTGCTTTTTCAATCGCTTGCTGTAGTTGATCTAAAGAATCATTGGTGGCGGCGACTTCTTTGAACAGGGTGTCGGTTTCTTGGGTGATTTTAAGGCCTTTGCGTGCAAGATAAATCATCATCTTAGCGCCAGACTCACTGCCAATCTCTCCCGCTACCACCATTTGCGCATCTATGATTGAACCACCTATTAACTTGCCACTTGGATGATCGCCAGTGCCAACTTGTATCAGCTTTTGCGCTTTAATATCGCAGTGGTTACTCTGCTTATTGATAATAATGTTATCGCCTTCAAGGTAAGTATATTGTCCATGGGCAATCTCAATATTGCCTTTGGCGATAAGCTTGCAGGTTAAGCCTTGTTCATTATTTTGATGGTCGACGTGGCCGATCACGCCACCTCGTACCTCAATATGACCACCTGCAATAAGTTCTCCAGATTCCACCGTGCCGAGCACTGTGATATCGCCTTGTGCAGTCACGTGCATACCCGGCTCCACATTATGGGTAACTATAACGCTGCCATTAAAGTCGACATGACCACTTTTTACTGTGACATCGGCAATCGTAAATACATCATCCACGCGCATACCGTTGGCGATATCAGAGGGGCAACCTGCAATGGTTGCGATAAGCTCTAGTGGGTTGTTGGGGTTGATCTCGGTGCCTTCACCCGCCATAAGCTGGAATGATTCGCCGGGCTTTGCTTCAATACTTTCACCACTAACTGTAAAGCCTTCTTTGCCTGGTGTTGCGGGCTTTTGAGTCACCAGTAAATCACCCGGGGCGACGCTTGCAAGCTTGCCAAAATCACGCATGTCAACGGTGCCATCTTCACGCATTCTAGGTTGTTTGAGTCTCTCTTTTAAAGTTTGTACGTGCGGCAGTAATTTTGCTGATTGGCCGTCTTGTGGTGGCCGGCCTTGGGCGATTAATCCAGATGCTTCTTCGCCAGGTGGAAGTTCAAACTGTTTGCGCAGGATATTTTCTAGGTAAGCTTGCTTATAGCCACGGCTGACGCCCGCTTTAACAATGGCTTTTTTTGCCTCTTCTAATGATACGGCTTTACCACCTCGAGCAGTTTTAAGTTGCCCAAAGGCCTGCATTTTATCGTCACTTAAGGTGACTTCAAATTCGGCATCATGTTGTTTAGCAACGACGATTTGGCTCTCTGGAAAGTCGCTTTGGAAAAAGGCATTAATCGAGTCGTGATCAATTTCGCAGTCGGCAAATTGTGATTTTTCAAGGGCTTCAATCACAAACGCAGCACTTGGCGGTGAAGCAGACTTCACATCCATTAAGATATTGCCATTGTGCGCAAGCTTGAACACGATAACTGCCTCGTCGAATTTTTATCCTATAGTTTCAGCTTGCTAAATAAACATCAATTGGTCAAGTGCTTAGGCCAATTTTCTTACGTTAATATGGGTTAAGTTAAAAAACAGAAATAAATCGTGATTTTCTAATACTTTCAGGTGAATAAAAATCAGCGTGCTTAAAAATGTGCGGGCTTATCACGCGCTTCTTGCAGCAGGATTTTAATTGCTTCAGGAACAACCTTTTTCTGTGTTGAAATCGCATAAAAATACTCATAAATATTAGGTAGTTCCTGATATTGCTGTAGCACCCCTTGGGCTATTTCGTCTTTTACTACTACGGCAGGTAAAACGGCTACCGCGCCACTATCTCGTGCCAGTAGTCGCATCATCGCCATATCGTCGACCTCTGCCAAAATGTTGGGGAAATACTGATACTGAGCGCACAGCGCATTAAATGCGGTGCGTAAATCTGAGTTGGCAGGTGGCAAGATCCAGCGTGTTTTTTCAAAGCCTTGTGGAAATGGCGTGCTTGGCTTGAGGGCAGGCGGACCAATGATCGCCAGCGGTTGCTTGGCTACTAATTGGCACTGCCAATAGGGATCTGAAGTATCTAGGTTTATTGTTCGGTTGGTAAGCACTAAATCCAGCTCATAATTAGTTAAGCCGTTGAGTAGCTCTGAAATACTGCCTGACTTTAACTTAAATTGCACATCGCTACGCCGCATCAAAGGGCTAATAAAAGCTTCTACAAAGTTACGTGACAGAGTGGTCAACACCCCAATAGTTACATGGGTGGTTGACTGTGCGCCTTTGCTTAGCAAGGCTTCGAGTTCTTGCCCCGTGGTAAAAATATCATCGGCATAGCTCAGCACCTTTTTACCCTGATCGGTGAGCATTAGGTTACGGCCTACGCGCTCAAATAGTGATACCCCGATATTGTGTTCCAACTGTTTGATTTGCGCAGAGAGCGCAGATTGCGAAACATGTAATTCTTTAGCGGCTTGAGTCAGGTTTCCGAGCTTAGCAACCTGCCAAAAGTAGTAAAGGTGGTGATAATTAAGTCGGCTCATCTAGGCTCATCTATATATAAGTAAAACAGAACGAATAGTTAAATTATATCTATTTTTATTAAATTAAAAAGGTTGAAATAATGACCTGATTCAAGACTTAGGTGAGAAGCATAGAAAGTGATGATTAATATCTTAGTGGTGCTGTTGCTATTACACTTTTTGATTGCTGCGTCTTTCATGAGCAAAGCGTCTCGCAGTAACGCTGGGTTATTTCGTATCGCGAACGGTTTTGCTATCGGTGTGGCAATTTGTATCGCTCTTGGCTGGGGGAGTTGGGCAACACAAGGTGATATTGCCAGTAGCCTGTTTGAAATAAACTTTTTACGGCTTAGCGTGGTGTCATTGATTGGCTTTATGAGCTTTATTTTACTGCGTTACTCTATTCACTATTTACATGGTGAAAAACACCGAGGCCGCTATTTTCGCTATCTACTCACGACATTACTGAGCGTGACTATTGTGGTGCTCAGTAATCACTTAATCCTATTTTGGTTGGCTTGGGTTGGCATTAGTTTGAGCCTACACCGTCTACTGCTGTTTTATCCTAACCGCCCGAGAGCGGCATTGGCCGCACACAAAAAGTTTATTTTGGCGCGCTTGGCAGAAAGTGCATTGCTGGGGGCTTTCATTTGTATCTACCTCAGCACTGGCATGCTCCAGCTTAATGACATCACAAACTATTACTTAACTCACTCAACGACACTGACTGCGCTAGAGCAATCTGCAGCTGGCTTACTCGCAATTGTGGCGCTGATAAAATGCGCGCAACTGCCAGTGCATGGCTGGTTGATGCAAGTGGTTGAATCACCCACACCGGTAAGTGCGCTGCTGCATGCAGGGATCATTAATTTGGGTGGTTTTTTGGTGATGGTGTTTGGCCCTTTGATTTTACGCGTAGAAGCTGCGAAATGGTTGATCTTGATCGTGGCAGGAATAACGACATTATTGGCCGCGCTTATCATGACAACGCGGATCAGTTTAAAAGTGCGCTTGGCTTGGTCAACCTGTGCGCAAATGGGACTGATGCTAGTGGAGTGTGCTTTGGGATTATATGAATTAGCGCTGCTACACTTATTAGCCCATTCAGCCTACAAGGCTCATGCATTTTTAAACTCAAGCCAGTGGATCCATGAAGATTTGACTCGTCGCTTGAGCGACCAACTTGAACCGCCCTTGTGGCAATGGCTCATTGCACTTGCCGTGGCAACTGGCCTCACTACAGCAGCTGCAGTCGTTATTGAATATCAAGGTCCTATCAGTATTTGGGGATTAATGGTTGGCGCATTAACGGTGTGGCTAGCGCTGCGTTTTGAGGCGCAAGCCCCTAGCAGCTATTTTAGAATCATCACCGCAGCCGTTGTGTTGTTGGCAGCCTATAGTGCGCAAAAATGGCTATTGCACTTGGTGGTCGCGCTACCAAATGATCTTAGAGCGCAAGCACTCGATGGTGCTGATATTTGGTTGCTCAGCTTAGTAGTGGTACTTATCGTAGTAAATTATTTGCTCTATTACCGCGCACATTTGGTAACAGTGCAAAAACTCTCTCGAGTGTTGTATGCCGGCCTGTACTTAGACGAGTGGATGACGCGATTAACCATATTACTTTGGCCCGTCCATTTGCCAAGTATTAAAAAGCAGAAACACCTAGCCATTCATCGCTATGCTGCGGGGCACGAGGAGCAGAAGTAATGATAGAGACACAAGACAACAAACAGACTCAGCTATCTAAGCCGCAACAGCAACAACTCCTGAGTGCTGAAACACGCATTGCGCCAACTTGGCCACTCGATCAATTGATCGCAGTGAATCCATTTTGGGGAATGCGCGATCTGCCCTTTGATGCGGTGGTCAATAAAATGAGTGCGTTGGCACAAGTTAGAATGCTGATGCCCGTGGCATTTTATCTTGAAAAATGGCAGCAAGAGGCGATTTCAGAGCAAGCATTGCAGCAATCTGCGGCACATTATGCGGTGGATCGCAGTACCAATGCGCTACTTAATTGGCTCAAAAAAAGTCACTGCGGCGAGTTGCCACATTGGCATACATTAGCGGACTTACTTGACCGTTATCGCTCAGAGCATAAGATGCCATGGCAAGAGGAAATCAGCCACCAAATTAGCCAATTTTGCGCCGCGCATTATCAGCAGGTGCAGCCTATTCTCAAACAAACCCAAGGTGAGGATAAACTCTGTTTGTATCGCCACTGGTATGAAACCGTATCGCGAGACTTGGGGATAAGCATCGTCATGGGGGAGTCGGGCTTAGTGGATTACTTTAAGGCTTTGCCAACGTCTCCTGAGTCTTTAATTGTACTCGCTGTCGACACCTTAGAGATTGGTTTTAATGAGCTGAGTGATTATGCACACATGCTACTGTTAGATATTAATGGTTGGGCATCTTGGGCGGCTTATGAACGCTGGCAAGCAAATCTTGCCCAGCATCCGGCTTCTGATATGCGTGCGCTACTGGCAATTCGAATGGCGTGGGAGCTGGTGATTTGGCGTTATGTGAGTGAGCGCCATCCAACGACCTTTACCCGTATTCAATACCATTGGAACAAGCAAAAGCAGCAACTTGCAGAGATTGTGATTGAACATAAAAAGGCATTGTTGCCGCGCCTGGTATTTCAGCGGGCACTCGAGCTCAGTTATCAAGTCACTTTAGTGGGGCAGCTAAAGACTCAGCAGGTAAAATCTGAGGGAGCTCGTGAGCAAGCTACACCAACCTTACAAGCGGCTTTTTGTATTGATGTACGCTCAGAGGTGATCCGCCGTGCGTTAGAAACTCAAAACGCAGGCATTCAAACCATAGGCTATGCTGGTTTCTTTGGCCTACCGATTGATTATCGTGCGACTAACTGTCGTTTTAGTCGGCCACAGTTACCCGGATTATTTAAAGCACCAATCACCGCGATACAAACGCCAGCACCCCAGCACCTTGCCACAAAACGCCAGCAAGCTGGCCGTTGGCATAGCTGGTCTCACTCTGCGGCTGCTTCATTTTCGATGGTGGAGTCGATGGGGATGAGTTACTTTTATCAGCTATTTAGCAAAGTGTTTTCACTGCAAAAAACTCATCATCCCGTCGATAGTCATATTGATTCAAGAAAGTGGCAATTAAAACAGGGCGAACACGAAGTTACTGTTTTGGAGCAAGCTAAACTCGCAGCTGGCATATTAAAAGGGATGGGACTGACTGAATTTGCTGATACAGTCCTATTGGTTGGCCACGGAGCACATACCACCAATAATTTACATGAAGCCGGACTGCAATGTGGTGCATGTGGCGGCCAGTCGGGAGAAGTGAATGTTAAAGTACTCGCGCAACTTCTTAATGACCAAGCGGTACGCGCAGAATTAATCGCGCTAGGCATCGCTATTCCGTCGCAAACCCGTTTTGTTGCAGCGCTACATAATACCACCACTGAAACAATTACCCCCTATGGCGAAATAGATACAGAGATGACCCGCTGGTTAAAGCAGGCATCGCGTCTGGCTAGAGTAGAGCGCGCTCATACGCTTGCGATAACTGGTAAAGAGTTATCCGAGCAGCAATTAGAGCAGCGATTTATAGCCCGTACTAAAGATTGGTCTCAAGTCAGGCCGGAATGGGGCCTTGCCAACAATGCAGCATTTGTGGTCGCGCCGAGACAAGTTACGCAGGGTGTTGACTTGCAAGGCCGAGTCTTTTTGCATGAATACAGCGCGGAGCAAGACCAAGACTTTAGTCAGTTAACTGCTATTTTAACCGCCCCTATGCTCGTCACTAACTGGATCAATATGCAATATAACGCTTCGGTAACCGATATCCACAAATACGGCAGTGGTAACAAGGTGTTGCATAATGTAGTGGGGGGGAGAATAGGAGTGTTTGAAGGCAATGGCGGAGATTTGCGAATTGGCCTGCCAATGCAATCCGTTCATAACGGTGAAAAATGGATGCATACCCCACAGCGTTTGAGCGTAATTGTACAAGCACCAACCGAAGCACTAGAGCAAATCATGGCAGCACACCCAGTTGTAAAACAATTGGTAGAAAACGAGTGGCTTTATCTTCTGTCTATTTCGCCTAATTGTAACGAAGTTAGACGATTTGATAACAGGAAGTGGGAACTTCTTTGAATTCAAACGAAACTCGTTGCAACTTAACAAGTTATTGTGCAGAGTATTGCAGAAATTAAAAGGTGTGGCTGGACGCTGCGTAAACTAGACGACCTCCTAGCCACCGACATTGGACTGTTTATACAAGGAGGCTGCTAGTGGCTTTTGATTATGGCTCTATTGATTTAGGGCTTAAAAACCCATTTAAAACGGAAGGTAAAATCACAGCTATTCGTGGTGCAATACAAACTATTGCTGGAATTGCATTACTGGTGATTGCCGCCAGCTCAGTTAAGAGCGATGCGGGTATGGGTTGGATCATCATGCTATTTGGCATGTTGATTTTAGGCTTTGGGATCACTTCTCTTGCAAAAGGAATATATGCAACGCTGCGCTTTTTTGTGGGTCGTAACCATCCCACCTCTTTAGCTTATAACTTCAGTAAATCAGAAACTTCAACTGCCAAGCAAGAAAAGGCTGATGTCGCTTATGCGGCGAAAACGCTAGAAGAAATGTTGATTGGCCGAAAGAATAGTACTTTTGTAGAGCCTAAGGGATTCTTATCGCGTTTACTTCACAGCATTGCACCTAAATTACTCTTTCTCCCTTATCCTATCAGAAATATGAGCCAACGCTTATTTGGTGCATGGGTGAGTACATTAACCGCACTTGTGCTTTATGGCGTGGTGGCGTTTGTATCGCTGTCGGGCTTTGCCGGTGATGCTGGGGAGCTGACTTTTCCAATCTATAGCACCTTACTGATGATATATATTTTGTCATGCTGGTATAGCGCGGCTAAACCGATTTCACGCAAAGCGGAACATGCTATTGAATCTTTGGGGAGTGCGACCCTCACTAAAGTGATTTCGCTCTCTTTTGTGCTACCAATCTTGATAGGTCTAACTTTGTCTTACATCATGGATGAAGGAAAGTTAAGTAAAGCCGATATTGAGCTCTTTTTTGCGCCGTTACCTAGTCTTCATACTTGGGCTTATCTCACGGGCGTTATCGTGCTTGCACTTGGCTGTAGCGCCATTATTGCTGTTATGCTTAAAGCGCGTTTAGACAAAGTAAACCCAGTGGTTGAAGTGTCTGAGTTAAGAGAAAACTGGCAAGAATCAGTACATCCAAATGAGATATTTATTAACTTAGACAACTTGGTGATGGCTAATCGCCGATATAAAGAAGTACCAAACCGAGTTTATCGTGAGCTAGATCCCAGCTTGCAAGAACAAGTTGATGGTAAAGGTGGCTTTAAAGGCGAAATGATCCAAGAAGTACAACCTAAAGTTCTGCCCCTAGATTTAGGTAAATCGTTTGAACGCTTTAGGTTTTTATCCTTGCTTGGTGGTAACTTACTGCTGCTAGTAACCCTTGGATTAAGCGTCTTTTTTGCTTATGCCGTAGTAGATATTTACCACTATGTAACGAGCGCCAATATCAGTAATTTTTCTAGTGCCTTCAGCGAAGAAAACATCGCGTCATTTAGCGCCGTTGTGATGGTAGCCGTACATTTACTGCTAAGTGGCCTATTGATTAAATCGTTTGCATCAATGCTAAGCAATGCTGCACACGTATTCTATGCCGAGATGCAATTTGAATCTCTGCTGGTTTATTTTAAATGTGAAGGGACATTTACTGAGTCTAAAATATCAACAGGTACTGGCATTCACGATTCCACACGCTCTGAAAATACGCTAGTACGCAGCAGTATTACCCCTTGGGTAGTGGTGTCGAGAATAGTATCAACGACCTTCGCTGCAACGGGCATGAAAAACCTAGAGCACCCAAGACATATTTTAGAAATGCATAAAGACGATGCACAGCTAAGCGACATCCGTAAAGATGTGATTAGTTTCTTAAAAGATCGGGAGTCCATCGCCGCAATTACCAGCGAGCGTGATTTAGGCAATGCCTCACAAGTGTACCAACTCAATCAGCAAACGAGAGCGGTGGATCAAAACCACCAACTGCGTGCAAGTAGTGATGAAGCCGGCGCCTATCTGCGCCGAGAAGAAGCACTCGAAAATAAAGAAGAGTAAAATGAAAATGCCACCCTCGGGTGGCAATCTAAACATTTAAAAACTCAAAAACTTACTGAAAAGAAACCGCTCAAAAATGCCTATTTTCCCAACAAACTGCCCACCACTTGTCTATGGCTTTTACTAAATCTTAGTGGTGCTCCTTGGCTATGACTACGGAAAAACAGTGCCGTTTTTATGCTGCTGTTAGGACTTAAAAATAGAGGTTTTGAAGGGCTTTATCGAGCGGGATTTCCGTCAACATAATTTGGCCATTTTTTGCTGGTTCTACGTGATAGTGATAAGTCAGCAGAAACTCACCTAACCTGAAGTGGACATTATGGTGTCCATTTCAATAGAAATAAGCTCAATATGGATACTATGGCATCCAAGAGAGGTAAGACTGAGTGTCGAATGGTAGGCATTCAGGCCTACAAATTATTACCCATAAGGTAACTTTGTGTAGATCTTGTGCTTCTAGATAACGCGCTTTTACCATCTCTGAGGTAAATACTGCGTGAAATACAAAGGCATTACGATTTTGGTTTGTTCTAACGCTGATGAGCCTTGTGTACCAGTTAACTTAAAAGTTTTACTTGGTGCACATTTTTCAACATAAGATGCCAACGATTTTGCCCTTGTACGGTTACCACTTTTGACTTCAACAGGGATGATATCGCCTTCATCGGTTGCCAAAATAAATTCGATTTCGGCGCGGGCGTCATTCCATGAATAACTTGGGTCAACGCCGATGGTTGTGAGCTCTTGCTGCACGAAGTTTTCAGCCACGTAACCTTTGTATTCATAGCTTTGTTGCTTAATCTCTTTATAACTGCTGCCTAGCATATGATTAAGCAGCCCCACATCAAATAGAAACAATTTAACCATATTTTCTTTTTTATAGGCCGCTAGTGGCGATTTTGGCAATCCTTCAACTGGGTAGTTTGGCAAAGCTAAACGGCAGCAATGAAGCCAATGGATTGCGGTTTCAAAATCGCTATAACGAGATTTACGCTCATGCACATGTTTAAATTTAAAGCGTTTAACGGACTCATCGCTGACAAGTGATAGCTGCGCTGGAATGCTATTAAACACAGATTCAATCAGTGTAGCATCGACCTTGCCTGCGTACTTACCAAAATCGCGGCGATAACCTTCAACTAAATCGGCATGAATTTTTGTGACTTTTTCAACACGCTCTAGAATGCTTGAATCCTTATACTGATACCAAGCAGAAACGGCTTCCGGCATACCACCGGTAAAAAAGTAATCTGTTAGTTTATCCATCAATTTAGTGTGCACTGCAGGTGTGCTTGCTTGACTGTCAAACGCTTTGATCAGCGCTTGCTCGTTTGATGCATAAATAAATTCTTGGAAGGTCAGTGGTCGTAAATTGTATTGTTCTACCTTGCCCACAGGGAAGGTGTTGAGCAAACCAATATTTGAACCGCTGGCAGCGACAAAATAGGAGGGGGCTTTCTCGGCAAAGTACTTAAGTGAGGTAACGGCACGCTCACATTCGCCAATTTCATCTAATATCAGCAGATCGGTTTCTGGGTTGAACACCTGATTGGTCAAAAGCTCAATGTTCATTATTAGCTCGTCAGGTGAGAGTGAGCCATCGAACGCTTCTTTGTAGGCGGGATTTTCAAGAAAGTCGATACGAAGGATGTTGGCAAAGGTGTTACCAAACAACTCTTGCAGCAGATAGGTTTTACCTGTTTGTCTTGCGCCATCGATTAATAATGGCTTGCGTACAGATTGGTTTTTCCATGCCATTAAGGCGCTAAGTAAGTTACGCTGCACTGTTATTTCCCGCCAATTAAGATTGTTAACGACCTATACTATAACTCAAACCACACTTTTATGCGCATAAAAGTGTGGTTTTTTACATTTTTACGCGCATAAAAGTGTGGTGGTGTTCGTTCTAGTTGAGAAAGACTTTCTCTTTTTGACAAGGGGGCAGTATGGGCAAAGTCTTAATTCACGCCACTTAGTCACACACCAACCCTGCCCACACGGTATTTATCACTTGGGGCATTATGTAAATTCTGGGGCTCGTTATGCCAGAGAGCAAATATTGGTTGGCTTTGGTGTGTCTACTTTTGAAAAGCAGGCTAATTCTCGAGAAGGTGTTTTTAGCATTCGAGAGCAAAATATTGAGCTGCTATTCGTTACGTTGAATAAAAACGAAAAGCAGTTTTCGCCCACTACTATGTATCACGACTACGCGATAAATGAACAGCTTTTCCATTGGCAAAGCCAAAACTCAGCAAGGCCTGATTATGGTAGAGGTCTAGACTATATCACTCACAAAGCAAAGGGTAAGCGACTTTTTCTGTTTGTTAGAGAGCAAGCAAAAGACGAATTTGGCAAAACCATAGGGTTTGTTAACTTTGGCGAAGTTGACTATGTATCGCACACTGGTAGGCAGCCCATGAACATTACTTGGCAGTTGCGAAATACCATGCCGACGTTTATGTGGAAACACGCGGCTAAGTTAGCAATGGCTTAGCAGGTTGATATTGGAGCGTTAGCTTAATAAAGCGAGCATTTCCTTAATGGGCCAAATACAGTCTTTTTGTCCTTTAACCATACAAGGGCGTTCAGCTAACCAGGCGGCAGTTCTATAAGGCGAACAATCCATGATGTTAATTTGGTCGAACCAAAGTTGATGTTCTATATCGCCTTTCATTTGATTCATCGTCCCTTGCACCCTACGGTTATTGGCTTTGGCGATTGTTAGCGGGCCGAGTAATGAAGCTGCTTTTTGTAATTGCTGGTTACTTGCACCCACTTTTAGCAAGGTATTCATAAAGCTATCAGCAAATAGAAAATCTAACTTTGCAAAATCTGGTTTGGTGAGGCCAATAATAAATACCGGAAAGCGGGTTTGATTATGCATCAGAAGCATACAGTTTCTGCGTTGTATTGTGAGCAAATTAGCATGCCAATCTGACAAAGGGTGAGTGTCTGGCGTGCTTAAATCAGTCAGTTTTGCATCGGAACAAGCGGGTATAACTCCTTCATTGACAGGGAGCTTTGCAATGAGTTTTTGTGTACAGAACAGGTTAATCATGCGGTTGCCTTTTTGTTCTAATAACAGTTGAAGTTTAGCGAAACTATGAAGGTTAATATACTCCATAAAATGAACCCAATAAAAAACCGCCGAGAGGCGGTTTTTCAAAGCTGATAGAATATCGGCGTGTTATTCAATATTCTGGATCTGCTCACGCATCTGTTCGATCAACACCTTTAGTTCAACGGCGGCGTTGGTGATCTCGCTGTTGATTGACTTTGAGGCTAGGGTGTTAGATTCGCGGTTGAATTCTTGCATCATAAAGTCTAAACGACGGCCACAAGCGCCTCCTTTTTTGAGGATTTTGTGGGTTTCTTTGACGTGTGACTTGAGGCGGTCGAGCTCTTCTGCAACATCTTGCTTTTGTGCAAGGTAAATCAGTTCTTGCTCCAGGCGACCTTCGTCGATGTCGGTTTTTAGTTCTTCTAATTTTTGTGAAAGTTTTTCACGTTGCCACTTAGTGACTTCAGGCATGTAGCCTTCAACGATGGCAACTTGCTCTAGAATACCTTCAAGACGAGTGGTGAGCATGGTTTCTAGGTTTTCGCCTTCACTTGCTCGTGCAGCTTTAAAGTCTTCTATTAGCTCATCAAAGCCACCTAACAGTTCGCTGTTTACGGTGTCTAAATCGACTTCTTCGGCTTCCATTACGCCAGGCCAGCGTAGAATATCTACAGGATTGATATCACCGCCGCTTTGTGATTGTAGCCACTTGGCGCTTTCAACAAGTTGCTTTGCAAGCGATTCGTTGACGGTTAGTTGGCCAACGTGCGCAGGATTTGCGGTGAACTTTAGGAATACTTCAACTTTGCCGCGTTGTAGGTGTTTACGCAGACGTTCACGTATTACTGGCTCTAAGCCTCTAAATTGTTCTGGTGCGCGGATAAAGGTTTCGAGGTAGCGTTGATTCACTGAACGAATTTCCCAAACCCCAGTGCCCCAGTCACCTTTCACTTCTTTGCGGGCGTAGGCGGTCATACTATGGATCATATAAAGTCCCTAAATTAGCTTGGTTTAACCGAGGCATTATAGCCGAATTTCCGCACAGCCCTAAAGTGAATTTTATTTTTAGTCGGATCGCGTGGCATAGTCTCTATGATCCCTTTATAATGTACGGCAAATTTTGATGATGGGGGAACGTGGATGCGTCCAAGCGAAAGAACTGCAAATCAGATCAGGCCGGTTACATTTACTCGTAACTATACAATGCACGCTGAAGGCTCAGTAATGGTAGAGTTTGGTAACACTAAAGTGTTATGTACGGCTTCTGTAGAAGCGGGTGTGCCACGCTTTATGAAAGGTCAAGGCAAGGGCTGGATCACCGCAGAATACGGTATGCTTCCGCGCTCTACACATACGCGTAACAACCGTGAAGCGGCACGTGGCAAACAAGGTGGCCGTACCATGGAAATTCAACGCTTAATCGCGCGCGCTCTCCGTGCCGCAGTTGATTTAAAAGCGTTAGGTGAGAATACCATTACTATCGACTGTGATGTTATTCAAGCGGACGGTGGTACACGCACGGCGTCAATTAGCGGTGCTTGTGTGGCATTGGTCGATGCATTAACACACATGCGTGCCAAAGGCATGATCAATGTAAACCCGTTAAAGTTTATGATCGCGGCAATCTCGGTTGGGGTTTATAAAGGTCAGCCAATTACCGATCTTGAGTATCTTGAAGATTCAGAAGCAGAGACAGACATGAACGTGATCATGACTGAAACTGGCAAACTGATTGAAGTACAAGGTACAGCTGAAGGCGAACCGTT
The DNA here is from genome assembly GCF_022347905.1 of Pseudoalteromonas sp. Of11M-6. NCBI lineage: Bacteria > Pseudomonadati > Pseudomonadota > Gammaproteobacteria > Alteromonadales > Pseudoalteromonadaceae > Pseudoalteromonas > Pseudoalteromonas sp. Of11M-6. Next base: position 43,337 of record NZ_JAKRFW010000039.1, read on the forward strand.
CTCGTTCGACGAGCTAGATGAGTTACTTGGTCTTGCGAAGCACTCAATTCGTGAAATCATTGATCTACAAAAGCAAGCGTTAGCGTAATCAACACTCAGTAGGAAAAACATGAAACCGTATCAAAAAGAGTTTATTGAATTTGCCTTAGAAAAGCAGGTGCTTAAGTTTGGTGAGTTTACGTTAAAGTCTGGTCGTACTAGCCCTTATTTTTTCAATGCAGGCTTGTTTAACACAGGTCGTGATCTGGCGCGTTTAGGTCGTTTCTATGCTTCGGCATTGGAAGATGCTGGCATTGAGTTTGATGTGTTGTTTGGCCCAGCGTACAAGGGTATTCCTATTGCGACAACGACAGCCGTTGCACTTGCCGATCATCACAACAAAGATGTGCCTTATTGCTTTAATCGTAAAGAAAAGAAAGAGCACGGTGAAGGCGGTAACTTAGTAGGTTCGGCGCTTGAAGGTCGTATTATGCTTGTTGATGATGTGATCACAGCGGGTACTGCTATTCGTGAGTCGATGGAGATCATTGCCGCTAATAGTGCAGATCTTGCCGGTGTATTAATCGCATTAGATCGCCAAGAAAAAGGCAAAGCTGAGCTTTCTGCTATTCAAGAAGTTGAGCGCGACTTTAATACTCAAGTGGTGTCTATCGTGAAATTGGCTGATTTGATTACTTACCTTGAGCAACAAGGTGGTATGGATGCGCACTTAGATGCAGTTAAAGCATACCGTGATAGCTATGGTGTAGCGTAAGCCCTACGATTTTCTGCTGATGGCTAGCACCATGCTAGCCATTCATTCACTCCTATTTTATCTCGGTTTTATTGTATGTCTTTACACAGCTCTTAATTCAAACTCACTATCGGTATATGGCGTAGTGCCCAATTAGCAAGTTCAACTCGGTTGCGTGAATTGGTTTTTTTAAATGCGCTGTAGATATGCGTTTTAACTGTGTGACTACTGATGTTTAGTCTATCAGCGATATCTTCGTTTTTAGCACCAGCAGCAATAAGCTTGATCACAGATTTTTCTCTGCCGGTAAGCATATTTAATTCTTCATTACTTAAGATGATGTCGCTGTTAGGCAATGCTTGTGGCATGGCGGCAATCAGTTCGCTAAACGCCTCTGAAATAGCACTACGACAAAACCAAAGCTCGCCTTTGAGCACACTGCTTAATCCTTGAAATAACGTCTCTGGCGGAGCGTTGCGATAGAGTATGCCTTTCACATTGCCAAGTAGCGCCGTTTTTTCATTAACGTTGTCTTCATTGGCATTAAATAGCAGTACCTTGTGCTTAGCCGCCAATAGCTTTACTTCAGCACTGATAAGTTCATTACAATCTCGGTGTTCTGTATCTACCAAAAATAACGCGATTTGTTCGCGTTGCGCAGACTCTGGTAGTCGAGTGTCGACTTTTACCGTATGTCCCAGTGTCTCAAGCACTTTGATAAGCACGGTATAATTTGTGGAACTGGTATTAGCTCGAGCATGAGTCAGAATAAAAAACGCTCGATCTTGCCATGCTAGCGAGTTATTGGAATATTCCTTTGCAAACATAGAAGTATTAAATCCTTTTTTATTCCTGATTAAATTTAATATACATTTGTTTTACAAAAATTTTAAGTTTTTTATTAGGCTCAAACTAAAAAGTTGAGCCTAATACCATGGTTGTGCAAGTTCACGTTACTTATATAACGCACGCCATGCACAAGTACGATACCCATTCTTCTCAAAAAAGAAGCGATTACAGTTATCGTCATAGTTGGAGTTACCCACATCTATACGATAGCCACTGATGTACCAATTATGCAGCGAAATATGCCCACCGTTGTACAGTAGCGAAAAGTGAACGTGAGGACCGGTTGATTGGCCGCCTTGGCACAATGCTGTTGCTTTATCGTCCGCGTAACGGCCAAGCCAAGCGCCTGCAGAAATGACATCACCAGTGTTATATTGCAAACTTTCCATATGGTAATACTGAGTTGAATAACCGCTTGAGTGAGTCACGCGAATATTACAAGCTGAGTAGCGAGTCACTGTGCCGCCGTGCGCTGCTTGAACCCAAGGTGTATTACTTCCCCAGCCACCTGAACCGTTATTAAAATCAAGCGAAGAGTAAGGGTAACCAGAGCCTGTATTTGAGTGTGCACCACCGCTATACCAAGCGTAACCCGACGGCCATGGAAAGCTCATGCTAAAGCTAGCAGCCGATACTGCCTGTGTTGAAGCCCGCTCACTAAAAGCGATGTTGCTGTCCGCTTTTAGTGCTAATGACTCGCCGTTAAATAATGTTTGATAGGTGTCTAATAGCTTGTTTGCAGATGTATGGGTTAGATCTGCAAGTGCAACGGTTGCTTCGTTTACCGCAGGTAACTTTTTGGCTTTGCCTTCATCGCGAAGTTTTTGAAATGCGTAGTACCTCGCACTCAGATTAAGCGCTACATCTTTTACTTGCGCATCAAACCCCTGTTCATGAGAGAGTTTACCAAACGGTGCAGAGAGGGATTGTTTATCTGGGTTGTTTATCACACCTGATTCAAGTTCCATTAGTGCCAGCAACAATTTAGGGTTAATACTGGCATATCCAGCATAGTGTAAGAGCACTTCGAGCTTGTCACTTAAATGTGGTGCCGTGCTGTCAAGCACTTGCTGCCAATCTACTTGTTGTAAAGCATTGCTGAAAAGAAACAGTTCAGGGTTTACTGCCATTACACTAGAAATAGGTAAGGCACTGATGTGTTCCGCAGTAAATTCAGGTATAGCTACTGAGTCATGCTGACCAGCAGCTGTTGCCTGATGTGAGAGGAGCGCGATTAAACACGCTGATAGATAGTGGCGTTTCATGTTGTATCCTTTCTGTTTGTTTTTTGTTCAATTAAGTTATACCTAAATGTGATTATTTTGTAAAATAAAAGTTTACAGTATGGTTTTTTTGATATGGATCATATGTTCCTGATCCGATAGATTGGGTTTTAGGGTAAAAGCGACTATAGAAAATAAATTAATGTGATGTGGAGGTTGCTATGAGAAGGCAAATTACTCTGTCTCAGCTTGAAGAGTTGCTAGAGGAAAGACAAGGGGGAGAGCGCCGAAAACAGCGAAGTAATGTTTTGCCTCTCGTCGAAAGGCGCAACCATGTTAGGCGAAAGTCTGATAGGCAATACTTGCACAATAGAGTTGAATAGCTCTCTCTATTCCTGTTTTGTCGTGAGCCCTGCATCCGAGTATAACGCGTAAGGTAGTTTATTAGTTTTTGCGTGATACATGGCTTTGTCGGCTTTAGCAACTAACTCTTCAGCCGATGTTGCGTCAGTGGGATAAATCACAGCACCTATACTCAAGTCTAGCTTTACTTCGTGGATGTTGGCGCTTTCATCTTGGAGACAGTAATTATCACTGAGCAAGTCATACTTATGCTGAGCCAGTTTTCGTAACTGGTTTTTTTCGGTCAGGTGAGGGGCGATAACCACGAATTCATCACCACCGTAGCGTGCTACAAAGTCCGAAGCACGTTTATACATTTTAAGTTTTGCCGACAGTATTTTTAGCAATTGGTCGCCTGCTTGATGACCAAGTTGATCATTGACTGGTTTAAAGTTGTCGAGATCAATAAACAACACACCAAATCCATGACCATATCGCTCTGATTCACTAATCGCTCTTTCTAGTTCGCTATCAAATGCGCCGCGGTTATGTAACATAGTGAGTCTATCCATAACCACCAGGTTCTCTAGATTCCGCTGCATTTCGTAGCGTTCTTTTGAGAAGGTAATTGTACGTGCCAATAGTGGGCCGCTCACTTCATGTTTTGGGATATAATCTTGCGCACCAAGTTGAATTGCTTTTTCGCCAAACAGCGTTTCAGATACCCCAGTTAACACGATTATAGGGGCGCTGACGGGTAACTGCTTTACTTTAATCAGCGTGGTAAGACCTTGACTCTCATCGATATTCAAGTCGATTAGGATGGCTTCAGGCTTGACTGTATTTAAGGCGGTTTCAAGTTGTTCTAAATTTTTAAAATGTTTAACGTTAAACTTTTGTCTACCGTCAGTACTTGCAAGTGTGCGCTTAACTAAGTAAGCATCTTCATCGTTGTCTTCAAGAAGATAAATCAGCCATGTATTCATAGTTACCCTTGCACGACACAGTTATTGTCAAACCAATACTGCTTGATTAATTTGATCAACGACTCTAAATCACTCAAGCGTCCAGGCTTGGTAATATATGACTTAGCACCCAATTGATATGCTTTACGAATGTCACTGTGGTGAGTGGAGGTGGTATAGCATACCGTTATTAATTTATCGGCAACTTGTTCATTTTTTAAAGCTTCCATGACTTCAAAGCCACTCATTTTTGGCATGTTTAAATCCAGCAAGATAACTTGGTCGTAAGTTGCGATAGAATCGAGGTAATGTAGCAGCTCATGACCGTCAGAAAAAATTTTAAGCTCTGGCGCATTGGTAATACTGCTGTATGCTCTTTTAAAAAAGTAAACATCATCTGGATCATCTTCAACTAATAACAGTTCCATTATTACTCCTTAACTTCTTTTGGCAGTATGATTTCAAACAAAGCGCCATCATCACTTTGCAGGCATTTTATTGTGCCGCCATGTAGTTTTACGATTTGTCGGCACAGCGCAAGGCCAATACCACTGCCATACTCTTGTGTGGTGCCAAAACGCCTGAACGGTTCAAAGATTTGCTGGCGTCGAGATTTTGGGATCCCAAGTCCATTGTCTTTGTAATGGATCACCGTTTCATGGCCGGTTTGGCTGGTGTAAATTTGGATCACGGGCGCAAGCTCTTGTGACTTAAACTTAATGCTGTTACTGATTAAGTTTTGCAACACTTGAAGAAAAAGCGAGGGATCAAGTTTGATAGGTAAATCACCATTCTCGAGTTTAATTTCTGCGCCGCTTTCCTCGATACTAAAGCTCATCACTTCACAGATATCTTCTAGCAATAAAGTTAGATTAGTTGTTTGTAGCTTCAACTCATGGGAATGTAAGCGTGATAACTTGAGTAGGTCTTGGATCATGATCCGCATTCGTTGACTGGCATCAACTAAGCGCTCTATTTCAAACTTTGCATCATCGTAGTTTTTTAAATCTGGCGTAATTCTTTGCGCCAAACTGTCCGAAAAAGCGGTGATCTTTCTGAGTGGCTCTTGCAAATCATGAGACGCAATGTAGGCAAAGTGCTCAAGGTGGGCGTTGGATTCTTGCAGCTGTAATAGCAATTCGGTGTGCTCGGTCATATCGACAAAAGTACCCAGCATCAACTCTGGCTCGCCATTGTGATCTCGAGTGATCACGGTATCGACAGAATAACACCAAACCCAATGCCCTTCTTTGTGTCTAAAGCGATATTTTATCGGGATAAGTTCACCGTCTTGGCTGGCTCTCACTTCATCAATATGCTCGTAAATGAGTGCGCGTTCACTTTCATGAAAACATAGTTCTAAATTTGAACTTTCTAACTCTTGAATTGTATAACCAAGGAGTTGGGTATAACGCTTGTTTATGCGCGTGTTTTTTTGGAGTTTTAAGTCGTAGAGATAAAGGCCACACACCGCTGAGTCAATCATTCGCTGTAAAAAGCGTTGGTTGTCTTCTAGCTCTTTTTCTGCGAATTTTCGCGCAGTAATATCGACGGCGATACCAACGATCCGCTCAACTTGGTTTTTACTGTCTTTAAGTGGATAAAGAGTCGTCTGATACCAATACTCTTTGTTTTTAAACGGTATCATTTCGGTGTAATCTACGGGTTTTGCGACCTCAACACAAAGTTGGTAGTTTTTTTCGATTCTATCTACTAGCTCCGCTTCTAACACTGTCCCCCTTAGTTCGCTGAGGGTTTTACCCAATATTTCATCAAGTTTGACGCCAGTGCGTTGACAAGCAAACTTATTGTACTCGAGCACTCGAAATGTTTGGTTTTTTTCTACCTTTAATAGCCAAATAGCCTGACTTGCACCTTCGTAGATGGCATTGAGAATTTTGTTTTTTTCCGCAACTTGCAGCTCAAGGGATTTTTTCTGATGGATATTTCTAAGTGCTCCAGACATCACCAATGCTTTACCGTGGTCGTCAAATTGGCTGTTGCCTACGGCGGAAAACCAAGCGTATTCTCCTTTGTTGTCTCGCCCTAAGTACTCGACAAAATATTGATCTTTGGTGGCAAAGTGATGATCTATGGCATCTTGCACTTTGCCCTGATGGTCTGGGTGGATATGTGCAAACCAATCGTCATAGGTGACTTTTTCGTCGTCGCGCTTACCTATCATGGTTTTTAAACGAGATGAATAGCTGACGCTGTTGTCGACAACGTTCCACTCCCAAATGCCATCTTCGGTTGCCCCGATTGCACGCTTCATTTGTTCGGTGGATTCCGCAAGTGCTTGCTCTGTGCGTTTAAGTGACGATAGGTTATTAAACACCGCTAAAATGAGATTGGCACCGTCATGGGGTTCTTGTACTAAGCGCATCTCCATCGGGATTAGATTGCCAAATTTGTCTTTCACATGGCACAGTGCTTCTTTACTGTAATCGTTTTGGTTGAGTAGAGATTGGCTAATGGATTCTAAGCTGTAGAACGGATCATCCAAACTGACGATATCGTGTAGTCTCAGCCCAATTAATGCATCTGGCGTGTCGTACCCAAGCTCGCGATAAAAATAAGGATTGCACTTACTCACGGTGAGTAGCTGGTCAAGTAGCAAGGTACTAGTGGGTAAGGCATCGAGCATAAACTCGGTAACTCTGTGTTGGTCGAGTTGCGAATGAAGCGCTTGCTTTTCATCGGTAATACGTTTGAGCCTTGCGGTCACGCCATGGAATTGATTGGGAGTTGGGATTGCGACGGCGCTTGGGATAAGTCTAAAAAGATAAACCGCCGTTACCATTGAGATAAACGCTGTGACTGCTTTTGAAATGCCATGAATACCATAAGCGCCATGCCAAACGGTATAAACGCCAATTAAGTGCGTGAGTCCACATAAGGTGATGAAGCTACAGAACAACACAAAGACCCAATTTCTGCCAACGTCAGGGCGTTGTTTTGCATAAATCATAATCGCCATAGGAATAGAAAAGTAGGCGGCGGCTATCAAGATATCGGAGATGACATTGGTCCATAGCAGGTGAGGTTGCCACAAATAGCAATGACCATGCGGCATGTAAGCGCTATTAAAAAATGACTCAAACGAGTTCAAATCCATGTTATTTCCTTACCTCAACGTAAAGCCGATTCATATAAAAACATCCGCCGTTAAGACGCTAAAAGCGCACTCAAGCTGCGATAGTAAAATACGCTTTAAAAGTCCTAATGCTCTGCTTTAACTGTAGTATATCTATTTGAAATTTCGACAAGAGGCGCAAGAAACCTGAACTTCGGATAATTAATGCCTTTCTAGCAGCCAGTTTTAGCGCTAACTGTGTTGAATTCACTTCCAATAGCCAGCTATTGGTGCGTAAATTCGCCTTGCCTACAGGACGTAGGTACCAGGGCGGTAGCAGGACGCGAGAGCGGAGTTATCCCCAAAACTCTCTGGCTAGATAAGAAAGTAATTTAATGTAATTTTAAAAACAGAGGGTTAGATCATTCCTTATCCTAACCTCAGGTTTGGAAATCTTTATCGTGAGGTAGGGAAGAGGGGGAGTTGAGAGATTAACAAGGTGAAGCGCGTGGCTTCACCTTGTTATTCAGTGAGTCGAAGGTACTTTTCGGCTAACTGATCAAGGCTTTCTTTGTGGTTTGGATCTGGTTTAATGCAATCAATGGGGCAGACACTTACACAGGTTGGTGTGTCGTAATGGCCGACGCATTCAGTGCATTTGTCAGGGTCAATTTGATAAATTTTATCGCCCATGTAAATGGCCTGATTAGGACACTCAGGGTCGCACATATCACAGTTGATACATTTATCATTAATAAGTAGTGCCATCGTTATGCCTTTTTAAAAGGATTACGAGTGTCCTCACTTTGGCCCAAATTGCGCATTAAAATGGCGTGACTTAAGTCTATGTCTTCTGGCAGTGGAATTTTGACGATATGACCAGAGCCCTTGGCGTCATCTATCGCTTCGCCTTTTTTATTTTCCATGTGTTCAAGATTAAAGTGAATATTGCCCTTAGGCGTCATCAATTCTAAGCTGTGACCAGTACAGAACTTGTTTTTAACCTCAATCTCAACGAGGCCATTATTAGTGCGACCTAGCACTTCACCAACAAACTGCTGTTGGTCAGACACCGAATGACCGTAGTCGTAATTTTGATAGTCTTGATGTACATGACGTTTCAAGAAACCTTCGGTATATCCTCGGTGGGCTAGATTTTCTAGGGTTTTCATTAAGCTTGGGTCAAATGGTTTACCTGCAACAGCATCATCAATGGCTTTACGATAGACTTGTGCGGTGCGGGCAACGTAATAGAATGACTTGGTTCGGCCTTCGATCTTAAGGCTGTGCACGCCCATGCGAGTCAGTTGATCAACATACTGGACTGCACGTAAATCTTTGGAATTCATGATGTAAGTACCATGCTCATCCTCAAATGCTGGCATGTATTCACCTGGGCGACCTTGCTCTTCGAGCATAAACACTTCGTCGCTTGGTTGACCTTCCCCTAAGGTTGGAATAATCGCTTTTGGATCGACTTTATGGACAACATCCCCGGTTTCGTTTTCTTGACCAGGTTTGACATCGTAGCTCCAGCGGCAGGCATTGGTACAAGTACCTTGGTTTGGATCGCGCTTGTTGATATAACCCGACAATAAACAGCGACCAGAATAAGCCATACATAAGGCGCCGTGAACGAACACTTCAAGCTCAGTGTCTGGGCACAATGTACGAATTTCTTCTATTTCTTGTAGCGACAACTCGCGAGAAAGAATAACGCGCTCAACCCCTTGTTTGGCCCAAAATTGCACCGCCGCATAGTTAACAGCATTCGCTTGTACGGATAAGTGAATTGGCATGTCTGGCCACTTATCGCGCACCAGCATAATTAGCCCGGGATCGGACATGATAAGCGCGTCTGGCTTCATCGCGATAACGGGCTCAATATCACGTAAGTAAGTTTTCACTTTGCCGTTGTGCGGCGCAATATTTGATACGACATAGAGCTTTTTGTTTTGCTGGTGGGCTTCGTTAATACCGGTTTCGAGGTTGTTTAGGTCAAATTCGTTATTGCGTACACGTAGACTGTATCTTGGTTGTCCGGCGTACACAGCGTCGGCACCGTACGCAAAAGCGTAACGCATATTCTTTAAACTGCCGGCAGGAGAGAGAAGTTCTGGTACAAACATGGTTTACCTCATACATTGAACTAGGGCCTGTTGACCTTTGCTGTTTTATTTTTGTTCTCCTGAGTGTGTTTTGGTCGCGACGCTCGACTTGCCGCCTAGTAATCTAGGCAAAAGTTGAGCAACAATGAACAAAGCGCACTCAGGTG